>DATJAC010000262.1:0-15469 GCA_035516655.1 Alphaproteobacteria bacterium
GGTGCGATCGTCCATTCCGGCCCGGCCGCCGCCCTCGTCAACAGCCGCGAGGTGCTGGCGTCCTATTTGGGGAGGTGAGGTTGCAGACGGCAATCGCATTCGGCGAATCCGCGCGTTCCCAGCACCGCCTTTACCGGCGAAGGCCGGTATCCATCGAGCAGGATCGCCATTGTTCGAGTAGGGAGAAAGCGGTATTTCCTCGGCGATGGGTCCCGGCTTCCGCCGGGACGGCGGAATATCACTCTCATAAGCATTCAAATGCGATGGCCGTCACTCTGAGGGGTTGGCTGGCGCCGCTGGCCTTCGCCGCCGAATCCCGGAATAATGCCGGCGCAGGAGTACAGGGGAGAAAATGATGCAGTGGCTCGGCGTCGACGTGGGCGGGACCTTCACCGATCTCGTGCTCTACGACCAGGCGAGCGGGGCGCTCAGCGTAGAGAAGGTGCCCTCCACGCCAGCGGACCCCTCGGTCGCCATGCTCGCCGGCATCGCGCGCATGGGCATAGCGCTCGAGGCGGTGGCGAAGCTCGCCCACGGCACCACGGTCGCGACCAACACCATCCTCGAGCGCAAGGGGGCCGCGACCGCGGTCATCACCACGCGCGGCTTCCGCGACGTGCTCGAGGTCGGCCGCGGCAACCGCACCGTGCTTTACAACATCAAGGCGACGCGGCCGCCCCCGCTCGTGCCGCGCAGCGCCGTCTTCGAGGCGACGGAGCGCACGCACTACGACGGCAGCGTGAGCGAGCCGGTGCAGCCGGAAGAGATCGCCGCCATCGCTGGCGAGCTCAAGCGCCGCGGGGTCGCTTCCGTCGCCATCTGCTATCTCCATGCCTACGCCAATCCCGCCAACGAGCGCGCCACCGCCGCGATCGTGCGCGCGGCCCTGCCCGATGCCATGATCTCGCTCTCCTCGGAGGTGCTCCCCGAGTACCGCGAGTACGAGCGCTTCGCCAGCACCGCCCTCAACGCCTACGTCGGCCCGCGCATGGCGCACTATCTCGGCGCCCTCGAAAGCGGGCTCGCCGCGCGCGGCTACGCGCGGCCGGTCGACATCATGACCTCGAACGGCGGCACCTGGCCGATCCCGCGCATCGTCGAGCGGCCGGTCAATTCGGTGCTCTCCGGTCCCGCGGCCGGGGTCATCGGCGCCCTTTTCGTCGGCCGAGCCGCGGGCCACAAGAACCTCATCACCTACGACATGGGCGGAACCTCGACCGATGCCTGCCTCGTGCGCGACGGCGGCTACGCCATGTCGACCGACGGCCGCATCGGCGCCTTCCCGCTCAAGCTGCAGCAGATCGAGATCAGCAGCATCGGGGCCGGGGCCGGCTCGATCGCCTGGCTCGATGCCGGGCGGGCGATCACGGTCGGCCCCCAGTCGGCGGGGGCGGTCCCCGGACCTGCAGCCTACGGCCGCGGCGGCAGCGAGCCCACGGTGACCGACGCCAACCTCGTCCTCGGCCGGCTCGGTACAGGGCACCTGCTCGGGGGCGAGATCAGGCTCGACGAGGGCCTCGCGGCTGCTGCGGTCGAGCGGCTCGGCCGTCGGGTCGGCATCGACGGGCAGCGCATGGCCGAGGGGATCATCGCCCTCGTGGTCGCCAAGATGACGGCCGCCATCAAGGAGATCTCGATCATGCGCGGCCACGATCCGCGCGACTTCGCCCTCTTCGCCTATGGCGGGGCCGGGCCGCTCCACGCCGCCCTCGTGGCCGCCGAGCTCGGCTCGACGCGCGTCATCGTCCCGCCCATGCCGGGGAACTTCTCGGCCTTCGGCCTCCTCGTCGCCGACGTGCGCCACGATTATGCGCGCACCAAGGTGGCGGCCACGGCGGAGCTGCCTTTCGCGGAGCTCTCGGGCATCTTGGCCGAGATGCGCGAGGCGGGCCGGCGGCGGCTCGCCGAGGAGGGTTTTGCACCTGCGGACATGCGCTTCGAGATGCGGCTCGACATGCGCTACATCGGCCAGGCCTTCGAGCTTTCGGTCAGCCTGCCCGAGGCGGCGGCGTCGATGGCGGACATCGACGAGGCCTTTCTCGCGGCTTACGAGAAGCGCTACGCCTATGCGGTCCCCGGGCCGGCCGAGATCGTCACCTTCCGCCTCTCGGCCTACGGCCTCGTCGCCAAGCCGAGCCTGCCCAAGCTCGCCGAGGGCGGCACGCTAGCCTCCGCCCTGAGCGGGGAGCGCGCGGTCGCCTTTGCCGGCAGCTTCCGCACGACCCCGATCTACGACCGCGCCCGGCTCGCGGCCGGCGTCGCGATTCCGGGTCCGGCCGTGGTCGAGGATGCGGGGGCGAGCACCTTGGTGCCGCCCGACTTCACGGCAGCCCTCGACCCCTTCGGCAACCTCGTGCTCGAGCGGAGGGCCGCATGAGCGCGACGAAGGTCGAGAGTGCGGTCGATCCCATCACGCTCGAGGTGCTGACCGAGGGGTTGATCTCGGTCGTGCGCGAGATGCGGGCGACGGTCTTCCGCACCGCGCGCTCGGTCGCGATCTACGAGGCCAAGGATTTCTCCTGCGGTCTCTTCGATCCCGCGACCCAGGTGATCGCCCAGTCCGAGGACATCGGCGCCCACGTGGTGCCGCTGCCCTGGTCGGTCAAATACGCCATGGAGGATTTCGGCAAGGACCTGGCCCCGGGCGACGTGATCGTGCTCAACGATCCCTACCGCGGCGGCACCCATTTGAACGACGTGACGCTCATCTATCCGGTCTTCGCGGGCGGGCGGCTCATCTTCTTCCCCGCGGTGCGCGAGCATTGGGCCGACGTGGGCGGCATGGTGCCGGGCAGCCTCGCGGGTACGGCGACCGAGATCTACCAGGAGGGCGTGCGCATCCCGCCCATCAAGCTCGTCCAGGCAGGTGTGATCAACAAGGCGGCGATGGACCTGATCCTCGCCAACATGCGGGTACCCGACGAGCGCCTCGGCGATTTTCACGCCGGCATGGCCGCCTGCCACACGGCCGAGCGGCGCATCCACGAGCTCGTTGCACGCTACGGCCTCGACACCTTGCTCGAGTGCGTAAGGATCAATCTGGCGCGCTCCGAGGCGCGCATGCGCGAGCAGATCGCGCGCCTCCCCGACGGCGAGTACTACTACGAGGACTATCTCGAGACCTTCGACGAGGGGAAGCTCGATCCGCTCCTGCTGCCGCTCCGTTTGACCGTGCGCGGCGATACGCTCAAGGCGGATTTCACCGGCGCCTCGCCCCAGGTGCCGGTCCCGGTCAACTCGACCCTGGCCGTCACCGCCGCCTCGGTTTTCATCACGCTCAAGTCCGTCCTCGATCCGACCGCCGCGATCAACCACGGCTCGTTCCGCCCGGTCGAGGTCGTGGCCCCGGAGCGCACCATCGTCAACGTGCAGCACCCCGCCCCCGCGGGCTCGCACGGCGAGATCAGGAAGCGCGTGGTGGCGGCGATGATCGGCTGCCTCTCCCAGGTCGTCCCCGAGCTCGTCTCGGGCGACATCCACCGCACCTCGTTCCACAATCTGATCGGCGGCATCCATCCCCGGACCGGCAAGGAGTACGTGCATTACGAATGGTCCTCGGGCGGCAACGGCGCCTTTGCCGAAGGCGATGGGGCGAGTGCGATGGCGGCGATCGACTGGGGCGACCTCACCACCGTGCAGCCGAGCGAGGTGCTCGAGACGCGCTTTCCGCTCACGATCGTTTGGTCGCGCCTCGGCATCGGCTCGGGCGGGGACGGCGAGCATCGCGGCGGGCTCGGCATGCGCCGCGCCCTCAAGCTCACGAGCGGGACGGCGAGCTACTCGCTTCTGGCGGACGGTGCGGTGGTGCCTCCCTTCGGCGTGCTCGGCGGCCTGGCCGCGGCCCCGGTCGACTCCTTCGTGATCCGCGACGGCCGCGCGATGAGCTTCGCCACGCCCGGCAAGGTCGGCGGCTTCGCCTTGCGCGCGGGCGATGTGGTCGTCGTCCAGTCGGCGGGGGGCGGGGGCTACGGCGACCCGCTTCGGCGCCCGGCAGAAGCGGTGGCGGAGGACGTGCGCGAGGGCTACGTCACCGCGGCGCGCGCGCGGGACTGCTATGGCGTCGTATTCCGGGCGGACGGCACGCCCGATGCGGCCGAGACTGCCGCCTTGCGCGATAAGATCAGGGGTACGCGCGTCGAGCTCGTCGTCTCGCTCTGCAACGAGCCGCTTTACGCCGCAGGGCGCTACAGCCGGCACCGCATCGCACGGCTCAATCCGGCGGACGCCGAGCGCCTCGGGGTCGTCGCGGACGACATCCTCGAGCTCGTGGGCAAAAGCGGCCCCGCCTTGCGCGCCTGGACGGTCATCGATTCGGCCGTGGCCGCCGGTACTTTGCCGCTCGACGAGCTCGGCCGGCGTATCGTCGCGGTCGAGCCGGGCGCACGGCTGCATCTGCGCCGGCTCGGCACGCTCGAGATCGGGTGACGCCGTGGCGGCAGGACAAAGCTTCAAGGGCCAGCGCGTGCTGGTGACGGGCGCGGCGGGCGGGCTCGGGCAGGCGTTGGCGCGCGCCTTCCATGGTGCGGGGGCGACCCTCGTGCTCGCCGACCGCCACGCGGATGCGCTGGCCACCTTCGCGGGCGGGCTCGGCCGCGGCATCAAATGCCACTTCTTCGAGCAGGGCGACCTCGCCTCCCTCGCCCTTCTGGCGCAGCTCGTCGGCCCCGTCGACGTGCTCGTCAACAACGCCGGCATCCTCCTCGCGCGTCCGCTGGTCGAGACCTCGCCCGAGGAAATCGACGAGGTGATCAGGGTCAATCTCGTGGGTCCCATGGTCCTGGCCCGCCACATCGGCGCCAAGATGGTGGCGCGCGGGCGCGGGGTCATCCTCAACGTCGCCTCCCAGCTCGCCTTCTGCGGGGCGGAGGGTCGGGGCGCCTACGCCGCCGCCAAAGCCGGTCTCGCGCAATTCACCCGCACCGCCGCGGTCGAATGGGCGCCGCACGGCGTGCGCGTCGTGGCGGTGGCACCGGGGCGGCTCCTGACGCCGATGACGGCCTATCAGCGTACCGACCCCGAGCTCTACAAGGCCGCCATCGCGCGCATTCCGGCCGGCCGCTACGGCGAGCCCGAGGAGATCGCCAGGCTCGCCCTCTTCCTCGCCTCCCCGGAGGCCGCCTACATCGTGGGCGAGACGGTGATCGCCGACGGCGGCTACGTGCTGGGGTGAGTCCGCGCATAGGGGGCGATGCTGACTGAGAAATCCATCCTGATCACCGGGGTCAACGGCATGATCGGCCATGCGCTCGCGCGCCGGCTCGCGGGCGAGGGCCGTGCCGTCGTCGGCATCGATCGCATCGCACCACCAACAGGCGAGCTCGGCTGCCCGGTGGTCGTGGGCGAGCTCTCCGATCCGCACCGGCTCCATGCCGCGATCCGGCAATATGCCGTCGACCGCATCGTCCATTGTGGTGCTGCCTCGGGGCCGATGGTGCTGCGCGACAACCCCTTCCAGCTGCTCGAGACCAACGTGCACGGGACACTCCATGTGCTGGAGGCCGCGCGCGTCGCGGGCGTGCGCCGCGTCGTCTACATGTCGAGCATCTCCGCCTATGGCGCGCAGCCGCCGGACCGGCCGATCGTGGAAAGCACGCCCTTGGGTGCGAACGAGCCTTACGGCGTGAGCAAGATCTGCGGCGAGGCGATGCTGCGCGCCTACGCCGCCTCCTTCGGGCTCGAGGCCGTGGCCTTGCGCGTGAGCTCCGTCTACGGTCCGCGGCGCACGACCGATTGCCTGATCCGCCTCATGATCGAGGACGCTCTCGCCGGCCGGCCGACCCGCCTCGCCTTCGGTGCGGGTTGGCGCCGGCAATATGTCAACGTGGCGGACGTGGCCGATGCCTTGGCACTGGCGCTCGATCGCAGCGGCTTGACCCAACTCGCCTACAATATCTCGGGCGGGGTCAATCCCACGCTCGAGGAGGTGGCGACCGCCGTCGCCGCCGCCCTGCCCGGCGCTTCGGCCAGCTTCGGCACCACCGCCCACCCCTACGACGTGCCGGTCGGCCCGCTCGACCTCGCGGCCGCGCGCCGCGAGCTCGGCTATGCACCCAAGGTCGCCCTCGCCGACGGCATTGCCGCCTACGCGGCGTGGCTCAGACGCTGACGGATCGGGAGTCGGCCATGACCGCGGGTGCCGACAAGACGCGCGCGCTCATCCCGGTAACCCTCCTGACCGGCTTCCTCGGGAGCGGCAAGACCACGCTCCTCGCCAGGCTCCTCCGCAAGCCGGGCATGGCGGAGACGGCCGTCATCGTCAACGAGTTCGGCGAGGTCGGGCTCGACCATCTCCTCGTGGCCAAGGGCGAGGAGAACGTGGTGCTGCTCGATTCGGGCTGCCTCTGCTGCACGGTCAGCAACGCCCTCAACGAGACGCTCGGCGATCTCCATTTCCGCCGGGTGCGCGGCGAGATCCCGCACTTCAAGCGCGCGGTGATCGAGACGACCGGACTCGCCGACCCGGCCCCCATCCTCCACATGCTGATGACCGACTATTTCGTCTCGGCCCATTACGCGCTCGACGGCATCGTGACGACGGTCGACGGCCTGCATGGTGAAGACCAGCTCGACTCTCACGCCGAGGCGGTCAAGCAAGCAGCCCTCGCCGACCGCATCATTCTGACCAAGGGCGACCTTGCGGGGAGCGAAGCTTTGCGTGCGCTCCGGGACCGGCTCGCGGCCCTCAACCCGGCGGCACGCCTCCTCGAGGCCGTCGACGGCGAGCTCGATCCCGCCGAGATTCTCGGCGCAGGCCTCTTCGATCCGGCGGCCAAATCGCCCGACGTGCGCCGCTGGCTGAGCGAGGAAGCACTCGCCGGCGGGGACCACGATCACGCCGACCACCGTCACGACGAAGGCATCCGCAGCTTTTGCCTCACGCTCGAGCGTGCGGCGAGCTGGCAAGGCTACGCCGCTTGGCTCGAGGCGTTGCGCGACTTGAGCGGGCCCGACCTCCTGCGCGTGAAAGGCCTCCTCGAGATTGCGGGTGAGGCGCGGCCCTACGTGATCCAGGGCGTGCAGCATGTCTTCAGCCCGCCCCTTCGGCTGGAGGCTTGGCCCGAGGGCGAGCATCGCTCGCGCCTCGTCTTCATCACCCGCGGGATCGCGCGCGAGACGATCGAGGGGATGCTCGGTCTCTTGTGCGCGCCCGGCCCCCTCACCCCGACCCTCGCCCCCTTCAGGGGGAGAGGGAAAGGGCCCATCCCGTAGGGATGGGAAGGGTGAGGGGATGGCGATTTGCGCGAATGAAGCTTGGCTGATAGCCTTCCTGAGAGGAGGGCGCCATGCGGCCATGGGACGGGATCATCAGCGAGGAGGAGCAGCGGCGCTACCGCAAGGCGGGGTTCGGCCGCAGCTCCGGCATCGGCACGCGCCCGGGGCTCCTCATCATCGACGTGCAGTACCGCACGGTCGGCACCCGGCCGTTGCCGTTCTGGGAGGCGGTCGAGGAGTTCGCCACGAGCTGCGGCGAGACGGCGTGGCGAGCGGTTGCCAACATCGAGAAGCTGCTCGCCGTCTTCCGCAAGCAGGGCTGGCCGGTGCTCTATCCCTACGTGGCGCCCAAGGAGCGCTTCGACAGCGGCCGGCTCGCGGAGAAGAACCCGGCCCTCATGAAGGTGGCGGAGAAGGGCTATGAATTCGTGGCCGAGGTCGCTCCGCGCGCGGGCGACGTGCTCCTGCCGAAAAAGCATCCGAGTGCGTTCTACGGCACTCCGCTTGCGAGCTATCTGATCGACCTCGACGTCGATACCCTCTTCGTCACCGGCTGCACCACGAGCGGCTGCGTGCGCGGCTCGGTCGTCGATGCCTTCTCCTATAATTTTCGCGTCGTCGTCCCCGAGGACTGCGTCTACGACCGCAGCGAGGTCTCGCACGCGGTCAACCTCTTCGACATGTCCGAGAAATACGCCGAGGTCGCCCCGCTCGCGGGGGTCCTCAAGCTGCTCGAGCCGCTCACGCGCAAGGCGCACAAGCGCGCGGCCGGCTGAGCGGGCTCGTGCCGGTGACTGCCGCCGCGAGCGAGGGGCGTTGGGACCGCGAGGCGGACGTGGTGGTCGTGGGCTCGGGGGCGGCGGCACTCGCAGGAGCGCTCGCCGCGGCCGTCGGCGGGGCCAAGGTCATCGTGCTCGAGAAGGTAGGGGTCCTCGGCGGCACCACGGCGATGTCGGGGGCCGGCACCTGGGTCCCGGCCAACCACCACATGCTCGCGGCGGGGATCGCGGATTCGAAGGCCGAGGCGCTCGCCTATCTGCGCGCGGCGGCCCCGCCCGGCTGGCAGGAGACCGAGGACCCGCTGTGGCAGGCTTTCGTCGAGGCGGCACCCGACATGCTCGCCTTCCTCGAGGCCCATAGCCCGCTCCGCTTCGAGCTCGTCCATCACCCCGATCTCTACGTCGAGCTGCCGGGCGGCAAGTTCACCGGCCGCATGGTCTCGCCGCTCCCCGTGAGCCGCAACATCCTCGGCCGCTGGCGCCGCCGCATCCGCCCGCCCTCCAAGTCGCACATCTTCACCTACCGCGAGCTCATCGTGGGGCCGGTGCTGAAGCGTCCGGTCAAGACCGTGCTCAGGATGGCGCCGGTCTTGCTCTACCGCTTCCTCACCCGCAGAGTCGGCATGGGGAACGCGCTCGTCACGGGGCTGGTCAAAGGCTGCCTCGATCACGGCTGCGAGATCATGGCACCGGCGCGCGCCGAGCGGCTCCTGCGCGAGGAAGGTGCTGGGAACGAGGGGCGCATCGCGGGGGTCGCCGTGCAGACGCCCGAGGGCTCGCTCGCCATCCGCGCGCGGAAGGGCGTGCTCCTCGCGACCGGCGGCTTCGAGTGGGACGAGGTGCGCCGCGCGCGGCATTTCCCCGGCGAGCCCGGCCTGACCGGGGCTCCCAGCAGCAACACCGGCGACGGGCACCGCATGGCCGAGGAGGTGGGGGCAGCGCTCGCGCACATGGATCAGGCGAACATCTATACGGCCTCGGTGACGACTTACGAGGGCAAGCGCCAGGCGCTCCCGCTCAACGAGCTCTATCCGCCTCACGGCATCCTGGTGAACCGCCACGGCAAGCGCTTCTTGAACGAGGGCGATCCCAACCTCGGCGTCGCCCTCGACGCGCGCGACCCGGCGACCGGGCTGCCGCTCCATCTCCCGGCCTGGCGCATCTTCGATGCGCAATATGCGGCCCGGAACTGGTACTCGATGCGGATCGGGCGCAAGGAGCCCGGTTGGTTCCGCGAGGAGGGGAGCCTCGAGGCCTTGGCGCGGCGCATCGCCCTCGATCCCGCCACGCTCGCCGCGACCGTGGCCCGCTTCAACGGCTTCGTGGCAAGCGGACGCGACGAGGACTTCCATCGCGGCGAGACGGTGTGGGAGAAGTTCTATATCGGCGATCCCGCACGGCCCGACTACAACGGTGCCCTCGGCACGATCGAGCGCCCGCCCTTCTACGCCGCCCCCTACCACCGCGCCATCCTCGTGACCAAGGGCGGGCCGCGCACCAACGAGCGCGGCCAGGTGCTGCGCCAGGACGGCAGCATCATCGGCGGGCTCTACTGCGCCGGTGTCGCCATGGCGAACCCGATCGGGTCCAAGGCGGTCGGGGCCGGGACGACGATCGGCCCCTGCCTCACCTGGGGCTATATCTGCGCGAAGAACCTCCTGCGCGAGAACGCGTGAGGAGGCTCACGCCTGCGGACCGCCGGTCACCGGGAGCACCTGGCCCGTAATCCAAGACGCGTAGGACGAGGCGAGGAAGAGCACGGCATGGGCGATGTCGGCGGGCTCGCCCATGCGGCGCAGCGCTATGCGCTCGATGAGTGCCTGCTGGCCTTCCGAGCCGTAGGACTGCCATTGGCGCTCGTAGTCCGGGCTCGTGCGCATGAAGCCGGGGGCGACCGCGTTGACGGTGATGCCGAAGGGCCCGAGCTCGTGGGCGAGCTGACGCACGAAGCCGAGCTGGGCCGCCTTCGCCGTGGCGTAGCTCTGGATCTTGGTCAGGCTGACGCCGAGCCCGGCGCGGCTCGAGATCACCACGATGCGGCCAGCCTTTTTCCGTTTCATGCCGGGCACGACCGCGCGCACGGCGCTGAAGGCGCTCGTCATGTTGGCGTCGTAAATTTGGCGCCAGGCTTCGTCGCTCACCTCCTCGATCGGCACGGCCTGCTGCCCCCGCACCCCGCCCGCCACATGGACGAGCACGTCGACCGCCCCGCGCGCCCTCTCGGCCTCAGCGATGAAGGCCTCGACGGCGGCACGCTCGGTCAGGTTGACGGTACGGGTCTCGATGCGGCTCTCCGCTGCGCGCAAGGCGGCGAGCTCGCTTGCGAGCAGGTCGCAGGCCCAGACTGCCGCTCCACGCTCGGCAAAGCCGCGCGCGATCGCCTGGCCGATGCCGCGCGCGGCACCGGTCACCACGACCGTCTCCCCGGCGAAGGCGATGTTCATGGGCGGGTGCCGGCTACGGTCTCTCTACTCCGCCGCGGGGCGCGCGCGGAGGCGCACTTGCGGAAACTCGCGGGCGATCGCGTCCCAGGCCTCGGCGACCTCGCGCCCGTCGCCATGGCGGCGTTCTGTCGGCAGCTCGGCGAGACGCTCGAAGATGCGATGCTTGATGAAGTAGCGCCAGTGCACCGGAAGCTCGGCGAGGATAACGGTCAAGGCGTCGTAATTGGCGCGCGTCCACAGCGCCTCGAAGCTGCGGCGCGCCTCGCCGTAGTCGAAATGCCCTTTGGCCGCGGAGGCTCGGAGCTTGGCGCGGAGGACCGCGGTCGCACTCTCGTCGACGGCCTCGTCCGCGATGACGACTCCGTACTCGGCGGACGCCACCTCGCGGCTGACGAAGCCGCAGCGCACGTCGGCGAGCACCTCCGCCGCCGGGCGCTCGTGGGGCGGGCCCCAGCCGCCGGCCCCGCTCGAGGCGATGCGGATCACGTCGCCCGGGCCGGCCTTGAGGATGTCGGTGTTGCCGAGATCGACCTCGTGGTTGCTGCCGGGATTGAGGAGGAAGGAGGAGGGCCTGCCCGCGTGCCCGCCGAGAACGCCCCAGGCGGTGAAGCGGCTGCGGTCGCGGTTGCGCGCGGTGATGCGGGTGCCGGGAGCGAAGACCTCGAACTCGAGGAGCGTGCCGAGCCCGCCGCGGTGGAGGCCCGCCCCGCCCGAATCCTGGGCGAGCCCGTAGCGCAGGATCTTGATCGGCACCTCGACTTCGTTGATCTCGACGGGCGTGTTCTTGAGGAAGGAGGAGTTGGCCCCCGAGCCGTCGGCGCCGTCCCTGAGCGGATCGCCGCCGGCACCGCCGGAGATCGGATCGATCGAGGCCACCACCCGGCGGCCGGTGCGGTTGTCGATGGTGTTGACGTTCATGATCGGGCCGCCACTCGCGGGGCAGGCCGGCATTCGGTCGGGTGCTATCTGGGAGAAGGCACCGAGGATGACGCCCTGGAGGCGCATGCAGGTGAGGCTGCGCATGCCGACGGCCGCCGGGAACTTGGGATTGACGATCGTACCCTCGGGCAGGATGCCGGTCGCCGGGCGCGCGAGACCGGCGTTGAGGAGAATGGTCGGGTCGAGCGAGTAGAGCGCATAGACGAGGCCGACCATGATCAGCACGTGGCGCGCGTCGCCACCCGTCGGCATGTTGAGCGAGGATTCGAGCTGCGGGTCGCTGCCGGTGAAATCGAGGGTCAGGCTATCGCCGTGGATGGTGACGGTGAGGGCGATGCGGCAGGGCTGCCCGCCGACCGAATCCTCGTCGAGATAGTCGCTGAAGAAATACTCCCCGTCGGGCAGGCTGCGGATGAGGTTGCGCGCCTGCTGCTCGGCATAGTCGAGGAGGTCCTTGATCCCCTGGCGGAAGGTGGCGATGCCGAACTTCGCGATCATCTCGTGGACCTTGCGCTCGCCGGTGTTCATCGCCGCGATCTGCGCCTTGAGGTCGCCCCAGTTCTGCTCCGGCATGCGCACGTTGGCCCAGATCACCTTGAGCAGCGCCTCGTCGAGCCGGCCCGCGCGCGCGAGCTTGGTGGGAGGGATGCGGATGCCCTCCTGATGCACCTCGGTCAGCGAGCGCGAGAGGCTCGCCGGCACGGCCCCGCCCACGTCGGTGTTGTGGATGTGCCCGACCGCGAAGGCGACGATCTCGCCCGCGTGGAAGATCGGCTTCCACAGATGGAGGTCGGGCCCGTGGGTGCAGACGAAGCCGCTATAGGGGTCGTTCGTCATGCAGATGTCGCCCTCGGCGTAATCGGGGATCATCGCGATGACGTTCTTGTAGTCGAGGCAGACGAACCAGGTGGCACCCAGGTCCTTGGGGGCGGCGAAGGTCAGTCCCTGGGGTGTCGTGAGGCCGGTCGTGAAATCCTC
Source organism: Alphaproteobacteria bacterium (assembly GCA_035516655.1). Classification (GTDB taxonomy): domain Bacteria; phylum Pseudomonadota; class Alphaproteobacteria; order JACZXZ01; family JACZXZ01; genus DASPPM01. The sequence continues at coordinate 12,353 of DATJAC010000262.1, forward strand.
GGTCTCCTTGACGAAGGTCGAGTGCGCCGTGCGGTAGAGCGTATAGGCCATGCTCTCGGCCGCGGCTCGGCAGTGGTTGGCGAGGATCTGCAGGGTGACTTTGTCGACGGCCATGTGCCAACTCCCAAGGGCGGCGTTAGCTGCGGTAGCGCAGCAGAAGATTGCCGTAGGCGTCAACCCTCACGTCGAAGCCGTCGGGGATGCAGGTCGTGCAGTCGTCCTGGCCGACCACGGCGGGGCCGGCGAAACGCTGGCCCGCGAGGAGGCCGCGCCGCGCGTAGAGCGGTACCGTCCGGCGCTTGCCGTCATAATGGACCTCGATCGTCTTCTCGGGCTTGGGCGGGGCGGTGGTGAGGGCCTGCTGCGTGAACTCCGGCTTCGGGCTCGGACCCAGGATGACGAGGCGGAGATTGATGATCTGCACCGCCGCCGCGGCGTCCGCGTAATCGTAGATCTCCTCGTGCCGGCGATGGAAGGCGGCGGCGATGCGCTCCCACTCAGCCCCCTCGACCCACCCCGCCTCGAGCGGGGTCTCGATCTCGAAGGATTGGCCGCGATAGCGCATGTCGGCGGAATAGAGGAGCCGGTAATCCTCTCTGAAGCCCTGCTCGTCGCGGAGCCAGCTCACCGCCCGCTCGAGGAGCTCGGCAAAGCCGGCCTTGAGCTCGCCCGCCATGGCTGCACCCACGTCGAGATAGGCGGTCTTGATGAAATCGTTCTTCACGTCGGCGATGAGGCCGCCGAGCGCGCTCAAGACGCCGGGGGCGGTCGGGATGACGAGCTCGGCGATGCCGAGCTCGCGCGCGAGGAAGGCCGCGAGCATGGGACCGGCGCCACCGAAGGCGATGAGGGCGAAGTCGCGCGGATCGACCCCATAGCGCGAGACGAGCTTGGAGACCTCGACGAAAGTGCCCGAGACGGCGACCTTGATGATCGCCTCCGCGGCCGCCATGAGATCAAGGCCGAGCTTGGCGGCGATGGCGCCGACCGCGGCCTTGGCCTTCTCCACGTCGATGCGCACCGCGTTGTAGCCGATGCCGCCCGCACCGATGAAACCGCAGACCGCGAAGGCGTCGGTGATGGTGGCGCGCTCCCCGCCCTTGCCGTAGCAGGCGGGGCCGGGCGAGGAGCCCGCACTCTCGGGACCGACCTTGAGCACGCCGAGGGGGTCGACCCAGGCGATCGAGCCTCCGCCCTCGCCGACCGAGGTGACGGAGACGGTCGGGATGAAGATCGGAAAATCGCCGACCTGCTCGCCGGTGCCGTATTGCGGGTTGCCCTCCATGATGAGGGCCATGTCCGCACTGGTGCCGCCGATGTCGAGGCTCATCGCGTTCTCGAGGCCGCACATGCGCGCCACGTGGCTCGCCCCTATGACTCCCGATGCGGTCCCCGAGAGCAGCATCTGCACCGAGTTGCGCTTGCCGAGCTCGGCACTCATCACCCCGCCGTTCGATTTCGTGATGAGCGGGGCCGCCTTGACACCTGCGTCCTTGAGGGCCGCCTGGAGCGAGGAGAGATAGAAAGCGACCCGCGGCTGCACGTAGCCGCTCACCACCGCCGTCACGGTGCGCTCGTACTCGCGGATGATCGGCCACACCTCGCTCGAGCAGGAGACGAACATCTCGGGCTCGCTCGCGCGCACGATCGCCTTCACGGCCTGCTCGTGCTGGGGATTGCGGTAGGCGTGGAGGAGGGCGACGACGATGCCCTCGGCCCCTGCGGCTTTCGCTTGGGCGAGGGCCGCACGCACGCTCGCCTCCTCGAGCGGCTCGTCGACGGTACCGTCGGGGGCGATGCGGCCCGCGATCGGGAAGACGCGGTCGCGGCTCACGAGCGGGGGCGGACGGCGCGAGAAGAGGTCGTAGGGGTCGGGCATCTTGAGCCGCGCCAGCTCGAGCACGTCGCAGAAGCCCGCGGTCGCGAAGAGGGCCAGGCGGATGCCCTTGCGCTGGATGAGCGTGTTGATGCCGACCGTGGTGCCGTGGGTGAAATAGCCGATTTCGTCCGGGGCCACGCCGAAGCGGCTGCCGATCTGGCGCACCCCCTCCATGACCTCCGAGCCCGGACGCTCGGGGGTCGAGAGCACCTTGAGCGAATGGAGCTCGCCCGACGCCTCGTTGAAGACGCAGAAATCCGTGAAGGTGCCGCCGATGTCGACGCCGATCCGGTAAGACATCCCGCTTCCCGCCCCCAAGCCCCCGCCCGCGTGGCGCCAGAGTCGGGATCGGAGACAGCGCTGTCAACGCTCTTGTGGCGCATGAGTGCGATTGACAGGCCTCGGGTTTTGCCCGCGAATAGCGCCTGCTGCGAGGCTCGGCAGCAGCAGGAGCGGAGATTTCATGGCGATGCGTTACCGCACACTCGGCCGGAGCGGGCTCCAGGTGAGTGCGATCGGGCTCGGCGGCAACAGCTGGGGGGCGAAGGGCCGTCGCGGCTGGGGCGCCTTCGATGCAGGCGCCAGCCGCCCCTTCATCAAGCGCGCCCTCGATTGCGGCATCACCTTCTTCGACACCGCCGACGCCTATAACGCAGGCGAGAGCGAGACCATCCTGGGAGCGGCCCTCCTCGCTTACGCCCCGCGCGACGAGGTGGTGATCGCGACCAAGGTCGGCCTCGCGATGAGCGAGCGGCCGAACGGCGTCGGGGTGGGGCGCAAGCATCTCGTGAGTGCGGTCGAGCAGTCGCTCCGGCGCCTCGGCACCGACTACGTCGACCTCCTCTACGTCCACCGCCTCGATGGGGTGACGCCCATCGCCGAGCTCATGGCGAGCCTCGAGATGCTCGTTCGCACCGGCAAGGTGCGCTACATCGGCGGCTCGACCATGCCGGCCTACAAGTTCGCGCAGATGATCATGACCTCCGCTGCCAGCCCGCTCGCGCGCCCGATCGCGATGCAGAACCTCTATAACCTCGTGCAGCGCGAGGAGGAGGCCGAGATGCTGCCGCTCTGCGCCGAGGAGGGCGTAGGCCTGGCCCCCTACAGCCCGCTCGCGCGCGGCTTCCTCGGTGCCAACCGCGCGCGCGAGGGCACCGTTGCCACCGAGCGCGCGCGCACCGACGCGCATGTAGGCGAACTCTTCCGGGCCTCCGACTACGACGTGCTCGATCGCGTTC
>DATJAC010000263.1:0-2605 GCA_035516655.1 Alphaproteobacteria bacterium
CTGGCTCGCGATGTTGACGTAATAGCTGTTGGCGAGCCAAAGCGGCAGGCTCGCGAGGACGAGGGCGGCGAGAGCGAAAGCCCAACGCCGCGTCATGCCTGCCTGCCGAAGAGACCCTGCGGGCGGACGACGAGCACGGCCAGCATAGGAAGGAAGAGGATGACGTAGGCGAGCTCGGGGAAGAGCGCCTGGCCGAAATTGTAGAGAAAGCCGACGATGAAGCTGCCCACGAACGCACCCAGCAGGCTGCCCGTGCCGCCGAGGATGACGACGATGAGGGCAAGCGGGAGCATGTCGGCGTCGAGGCCGGGATAGACCGAAAGGATGGGAGCACCCATCACGCCGCCGAAGCCCGCGAGGGCGGCACCCAGGCAAAAGACGAGCGAGAAGAGCCGCCCGACCCGGATGCCGACGACCCGCGCCATCGGCGCATCGTCCACACCTGCGCGGATCATCGCACCCAGCCGGGTGCGCTCGAGCAGGAGCCAGAGTGCCGCGGCGATGGCGACCGCGATGAGCGAGATGGCGAGGCGATAGGCCGGGAACATCACGCTCGCGATGGGAACGGTGCCGCGCAAGCCCGGCGGGCTCTCGAGCTGCACCGGATCGCCCGTCCATATCATGAGGCAGATGTCGGCGATCATGAAGGAGAGCCCGAGGGTCACCAGCACCTGGGCCAACGCCTTGCCGGCGAGTCGGCGCAGCAGCAAGCGCTCGATCACGCCGCCGATGAGCGCCATGGCGGCGGCACTGGCCAGGGCTGCGGCCCAGAAGCCGAGGCCGGCGCGGAGGAAGCTCACGCCGAGATAGGCCCCGAGCATGAAGAACGAGCCGTGCGTCAGATTGGGGATGCGCATCAGACCGAAGATGAGCGAGAAGCCGGCGGAGAGGAGGAAGAGCAGACCGCCGAGCGTCACGCTATTGATGGCAAGCAGAAGCCACAGGGTCATAAGTGGCGCAACTCGCTCGGCGCCGCCGTCCCGCCCGTCCGATCGCGGCGCGAGGGGACGGGCGAGGGTGGAAGTCCGAATCTCGGCACTAAAGCTTCGCCGGCTCGGCGTCGCGCGTATAGACGGGAGCGGCGAGGTACTTCGCCTCGTCGTAGGTCCAGAACTGACCCACGTCGGGATAGGTCTTGATGATGGTGTTGGTGAGCTTGCCGTCCTTGCGCTCGAGCTTGCGGATGAAGACGTTGCCGACGACGTTGCCGAAGTGGTCGAAATGGAAGGCGCCGCGCGGCGAATCGGCGAGCTTGACGGCGCGCAGTGCGGCGATGGTCTTCCCCTTGTCGTCGGTCGCACCCCCGGTTTTCTCGAGGGCCGCCTCGATGCACATGCCGTTGATGTAGCAACCGGCGGCGTAGCCTCCCGGCAGGTTCTCGGTCTCGCGCACCATCGCGGCGACGAAGCGCTTGTTGCTCGGCGAATTGAACTCGCTCGAGTAGAACGCGGCCGAGACCGCACCCACCGCTTCGTCGCCGAGGCTCTTCAGGAGGGCGTCGTCGAGGGCCGTCCAGCCGCCCAGGAGCGGGTATTTGCTCTTGAGCCCGTAGTCGGCGTATTGGCGCATGAACTTGACCGGGTTCGAGCCGGCAAAGCCCTGCCAGACCGCATCGACGTCCGAAATCTGCGCGAGATAGGGGGTGTAATCGGGGGTGACGATCGGCACCCATAGGCGCTTCGCGACTTTGCCGCCCGCATCCTCGAAGGTGCGCTGAAAGCCCCCCGCCTGCTCGTAGCCGAAGGCGAAGTCCTCGCAGATCGTCATCACGCGCTTGAGCTTCATCTCCTTCGCCGCGTAGTCGCCGAGCGGATGGTTGCACTGCGAGGAGGTGGCTGAGGCGCGGATGAACCAGGGATTGGGCTTGCGCTGGGTCATGTCGTCCGCGGCGGCGAGGCTCAACATCGGCACCTTCGCCTGGGCGATGTAGTCGGTGATGGCGAGGAGCTCGAAAGCGGCGAGGGGACCGACGATGAAGTCGACCGCATCGCGCTCGACCAGCTCCTGCGCCTTGGTCTTGGCCCCGGCGGGATTGCCGCCGGTATCGGCCGAGATGAGCTCGACCTTGCGCCCGGCGAGCTGACCGTTTTTCTCCTTGAGGAAGGCGGTGAGGCCCTGCTCCATCTGGATGCCGCCCTGGGCGAGCGGGCCGGTCTTGACCGTGAGGAGGCCGATGCGCGCGGGCTTGCTCTCGGCGATCGCCGGGGCAAAGGGGAATGCCGCCGCCACCGCCGCACCCGCGAGGAATAAGCGTCGCTTGAGATTCCGTGACATGACGTCCTCCCGTGCTCGCCCCGTGCGTCGGGGCCGTCCTTGATCGTTTGCTCAGCATGATGCGGGAGCGGGAGCGGACGCGTCTAGAGAAAAATGCGCTCCGGTTGCGCCGCATCGCTTAGGCGGTGCTGGACTTTTATATTATCAGTCGATAAATAACGCCTTGGGCCAACGGGCGCCCCCCGGGGGCGGAGGGATAGAGGATGCGGCTCTCCTACTTCACGATGCCGCTCCATCCGCCGGAGCGGGACTACACCGCGACCCTCAAGGAGGATCGCGAGGCCGTCCTTCTCGCGGACGCGCTCGGCTTCAGCGAGGCCTTCATCGGTGA
>DATJAC010000264.1:0-4238 GCA_035516655.1 Alphaproteobacteria bacterium
CGACGCCCGAGTCAATCAGCCGCTCCGGGCGGTCGAGACGAAGACCTCGCCCGACACCCGCCCGCTTGCCGACCGCAGCAACTTCGGCGTGGATATGAAGCTCAAGTTCTGAGCCGCGCGCGGCGCCTGGGAGGCGCGCGGCGCCTGCGAGGCGCACCACTCTTCCCCAGCACCAGCGTTACCCATTCCCCGAGCGTGATCCGTCGCGCGAGCGCCAAGCCTTGGCCGCGATAGGCGGCGAGCACGCCGGCAGCCTGGGACGCGAGGATGCCCGCGCCGCCGCCGAGATCGAGGCTGCGCGCGACGCGGCGGCGGCGGTGCCAGAGGCGATCGAGGGCGAGGAGGCAGCCGCGGGTCGAGGCGTGCTCACCGCTGCCGAAGGCGAGGCCGGCATCGAGCGCGAGTGCCACGCAGCCGGGCGGCACGCGGCCGGCGAAAGCGGTGCCGTGGACGAAGAAGCGGCCCGCGCGCACGGGCGGGAACTGCCGCCGGTTCTCGGCGAGCCAATCGCGCGCGGGCAGCGGGCCGAGCGTGAGGGCGGGTGGGGCTATCCCCACCGCCGCGGCGGCGAGTGCGATCCGTGCCGCAAGCTCACCCTCTGCGGGCGGACGCTCGAGATAAGCCGCGAAGCGCCACGATGCGCCGCCCTCGCTCTCGAAGCAGCTGAAGTCGTCCGCGAGCCCGCCCAGGAGATCGGCAAAGACCGCCCCCGCCGCCCGCGGCACCTCGAGCTCGACGACCCAGAGTGGCGAGTGCATGATGCTGGAGTCCTGGTTCTGAAATTCACGAAATCAGAAAAACATACGTCATTGCGAGGTGCCCGAAGGGCGCCGAAACAATCCAGAGAGGATTTTGCACCAAACGTCCCGGATTGCTTCGCTGCGCTCGCAATGACGGTTATCCGCGGGTGAGACAAACTTCCGAACCGAGCCCCTAAACCGGTGCGACGAAGCTCGCGATCACCATCTTCTCGCCGGCGTGGTCGAAGGCGACCTTGAGCTTGTCGCCGTCGACGGCGAGGACGTTGCCGTTGCCGAACTTCTGGTGGAAGACGCGCATGCCGGCGGTGAATTCGTGGAGTCCCTCGAGGGCCGCGCGCCCGAGCACCTCGCCCTCGATGACGCGCGCGCGGCGGGCACTTCCGCCGGCATAGCCGAAGCTCTTCGCGATCTCGACCGGCGGAGCCCCGGCCTGCGCACCCGCCCCGCCGTAGAGGCCGGGTGCCGTCTCCACGTCGATGCGCTCGGGCGGCAGCTCCTCGACGAAGCGCGAGGGGATGGCACTCTGCCATTGGTTATGGACGCGGCGGTTGGCGGCGAAGGAGATATAGGCGTGGGTGCGCGCGCGCGTGAGCCCCACGTAGGCGAGCCGGCGCTCCTCCTCGAGGGCGGCAAGCCCCCCCTCGTCGAGGGCGCGCTGGTGGGGGAAGAGCCCCTCCTCCCAGCCGGGCAGGAAGACGACGTCGAACTCGAGGCCCTTGGCCGAATGGAGCGTCATCAGGTTGACCTGGTCGCGCGCGTTCGCCTCCTCGTTCTCCATCACCAGGCTCACATGGTCGAGGAAGCCCTCGAGGCTCTCGAACTCCTCGAGCGCCCGCACCAGCTCCTTCAGGTTCTCGAGCCGGCCGGGCGCGTCGGCCGATTTGTCGGCCTGCCACATCGCGGTGTAGCCCGCCTCGTCGAGCACGGTCTCGGCGAGCTCGACGTGGCGCACCCCGCCCGCAAGCGCGCGCCAGCGCGCGAAATCCTGGAGCAAGCCGGCAAGGGCCGTGCGCGCGCGCGCCTTGAGCTCGTCGGTCTCGACGAGGCGGCCGGCGGCGGCGGTGAGCGAGCTTTCCCCGGCGCGCGCGAGGCGATGGACGGCCTGGAGGGTGGAGGTGCCGATGCCGCGGCGCGGGGTATTGACGATGCGCTCGAAGGCCAAGTCGTCGTCGGGCTGGGCGATCACGCGCAGGTAGGCGATGGCGTCGCGGATCTCCTGGCGCTCGTAGAAGCGCAAGCCGCCGATCACGCGGTAGGGAATGCCCAAGGTGATGAAGCGCTCCTCGAACTCGCGCGTCTGGAAGCCAGCGCGCACCAGGATGGCGACCGAGCCGAGCTCGTGGCCGCCGCGCTGGAGCGCCTCGATCTCGTCGGCGACCGCGCGCGCCTCGGCCTCGCCGTCCCAGAAGCCGCGCACGGAGAGGGGCTTCCCGCTCTCGCCCGCGGTCCAGAGCGTCTTCCCCAGCCGGCCCTCGTTCTTGGCGATGAGCTCGGCGGCGGCCCCCAGGATGTGGCCGGTCGAGCGGTAGTTCTGCTCGAGGCGGATGATGCGCGCACCGGGGAAGTCCTTCTCGAAGCGCAGGATGTTGCCGACCTCGGCCCCTCTCCACGAATAAATCGATTGATCGTCGTCGCCGACGCAGCAGATGTTCTTGTGCTTCTGCACGAGGAGGCGGAGCCAGAGGTACTGCGCCACGTTGGTGTCCTGGTACTCGTCGACGAGGATGTATTTGAGGCGCTCCTGGTACTCCTTGAGCACCTCCGGGTGCTGGGTGAAGACGGCGAGGCAGTGGAGCAGGAGATCGCCGAAGTCGCAGGCGTTGAGCGTCTTGAGGCGGCCCTGGTAGAGCGCGTAGAGCTCGAGGATGCGCCCCTCCGCCATCTCGCCCCCCTCGCCCGCAGGCACGCGCTCGGGGCCGAGCCCGCGGTCCTTCCAGCGCTGGATCAGGGCGAGCACCGCGCGCGCCGGCCAACGCTTGTCGTCGATCCCTTCGGCCTCGAGGAGCTGCTTCACCAGGCGGAGCTGGTCGTCGGCGTCGAGGATGGTGAAGTTGGGCTTGAGGCCGGCGAGCTCGGCATGGCGGCGCAGGATGCGCGCGCCGAGGGCATGGAAGGTGCCGAGCCAGAGCCGCTCGACCGGCATGCCGACGAGCCGCTCGATGCGGTCCTTCATCTCGCGCGCGGCCTTGTTGGTGAAGGTGACCGCCATCACCTCCCAGGGCCGCGCGAGGCCCTGGTGGATGATGTGGGCAAGGCGCGTGGTGAGCACCCGGGTCTTCCCCGTGCCCGCCCCGGAGAGCACGAGCACCGGCCCCTCCACCGCCAGCACCGCCGCCTTCTGCGCCTCATTCAGGCCCTCGAGATAGGGCATCGGGCGCGGTGCCGGGGCGGCCCCCGCGCGGGGAGGGAGCTCGATCTCGGGCAGCGCAAAGGGATCGCCGGAGGAGTCGGAGAGGGGGTCGGACATTGCCGAATATATATAGCATCTTTCTCCGACGAGTACCCGTGGGCGGGAGGGCGGGTTTAATGGGCCGAACATCCCGCTTGGCCGGCATAGGCCTAGGCGCGCTTACCCCCAATACGCAAATTCACCGAACGGTTTCATATATGTTGCACCGAAGCCGTCGAGCAGCCTTCTTAACTCGTCGCTTGGGTAGCCGAACACCATGAATCGCGTTCGCTCGACCATGGCCGAGAAGCGCTCACCGAAGCGATCCTTGAACTTTTGCACGTGTGCTGCCGCCGCAGCGGAATTCGCGTAGCGCTCGTAGACATAGACGAACTTGCCATCATCACTGACAAATCGTTGGTAGGTCAAAACACCGGCTTCAGCTCGAGTGGCTTCTACCATCTCGCTCGTCAGAGCTCGAAAGCTTTCGAGTTGGCCCGGCTTGACCGCGAGCTCAACACTCCAAGAGATCGGATAGTCCATGCGACGCCTCCGCCCCCCTCACGCCACCACACGCACCTCCGCGAGCCCGTCCGCGTCCGTGGCCGAGATCGTGGTGCGCACCATCGCGCGCACCTCGTCCGCGGGCCAGGGGCGGCCGCGGTGCATGGTGGCACGGTTGTCCCACATCACCACGTCGCTCTCCCCCCAGCGGTGGAGATAGGTAAGCCCGGGCCGAGTCGCGTCCTCGATAAGCCTGGCGAGGAGGGCCCCGGCCTCGTTGTCGCCCGTGCCGTCGATGGCGTAGGCGTGCGAGGCGACATAGAGGGCGCGCGAGCAGCCGAGCTTCACGTCGTCGCCGATGGCCCGGTCGCGGGAAGAGCTGGACGCTTCACGGCCTAAGCAACGGCGCTAAATCCGGGGTCTGGCCCGCTCTCGCGTGGAAAACTCGAACCCCGGTTCAGAGCCCGTCGCACTCGTAGCCCAGGTTCGTCTGCACCGCGCAGTCGTGGCCGCCGTGCTCGACGCAGTTCTCTATGGCACGACCGCGGGCGAGCTCCTCGCTCGGGCGCACCGCCCAGCCCTCG
>DATJAC010000265.1:0-5289 GCA_035516655.1 Alphaproteobacteria bacterium
GCGCGCCGTGAATGCTTCCGTCTCCTCGAGCGAGCGTCGGATCACGAAGATGAAGGGTACGATCATGCAGCCGATGAAGAAGGGGATGCGCCAGCCCCAGTCGCCGATCGCGGCGGCACTCAGGCTCTTGTTGAGGGTGAAGCCGATGAGGGCCGCTACGATGATCGCGACCTGCTGGCTGCCCGACTGCCAGGCGACATAGAAACCCTTGTTCCCCGGGGTCGCCATCTCGGAGAGATAGATCGACACGCCGCCGAGCTCGACCCCGGCCGAGAAACCCTGCAGCAACCGCCCGAGCAGGACAAGGAAGGGGGCGATGAGGCCGATCGCGGCATAGCCCGGCACGAAGGCGATCATGACCGTGCCCACCGCCATGATCAGCAGCGTCACGATGAGCCCCTGCCGGCGCCCGACCCGGTCGATATAGGCGCCCAGCACGATGGCTCCCAACGGCCGCATGAGAAATCCCGCGCCGAAGGTCATGAAGGTGAGAAGCAACGACGCAAACTCGCTGCCCGCAGGAAAAAAGGCGTGGGCGATGTGCGTGGCGTAGAAACCGAAGAGGAAGAAATCGAACATTTCGAGAAAATTGCCGCTGGTAACGCGCAATACCGTGGCGAGTTTCGACGAATGGGACGCCATCTGCTCATCCTCCCGCCGCAGGCTTTGTCGCTGCGGATTGTCGGCCTGGTGCTGCCCGAACGGCCGGGCCGGCCTAGCTCCCGGGCCCGTCACGAGCCCCGTAGCGCGCACGAAGGATACACATATTTGCATGTGCGAATACGCCAAATCCGCCCGCCGGCGGCACCCGGCGCCGAGCGCCATGGACCGAGGCGGGGACGCTGCGGCATGATCGAAGGCAACCCGCACAGGTGCAGCTGCGGGAGCGCGCCAACGCCGAGGAGAGCATGGCCCAAAAGCCCTACGTCCTGGCCATCGACCAGGGAACCACCAGCACGCGGGCCATGCTTTTCGACCGCGACGGCCGGCCGCACGGGATGGCGCAGAAGGAACTCGCGCAAATCTACCCGGCCCCCGGCTGGGTCGAGCAGGATCCGGAGGAGATCTGGAGCGGCACGCTCGAGGTCTGCCGCCGGGTGCTCGCGGAAGCCCGCGTCACCGCGCGCGAGGTGGCCGCGATCGGCATCACCAATCAGCGCGAGACCACGATCCTCTGGGAGCGCGCGAGCGGCCGTCCGATCCACAACGCCGTCGTCTGGCAGGATCGCCGCACGGCGGAGGCCTGCCGCAAGCTCGCGGCAAGCGGTCTCGGCGCGACGGTGACGGCGCGGACGGGCCTCCTCATCGACCCCTACTTCTCCGCCACCAAGATCGCCTGGCTCCTCGATCACGTGCCCGGCGCGCGCGCCCGCGCCGAGCAGGGCGAGCTCGCCTTCGGCACCGTCGACAGCTTCCTCTTGTGGCGGCTCACCGGCGGGCGGGCGCATGCGAGCGATCTCACCAACGCCTCGCGTACGCTCCTGCTCGATATCCGGCGCCAGGCCTGGGACGAGGAGCTGCTCGCGGCCTTCGGCGTGCCGGCGGCCCTGCTGCCGCGGCTCCTCCCCAACGTCGCCGATTTCGGCTCGGCCGAGGCGCATCTCTTCGGTGCGGCCATTCCCGTCACCGGGATGGCCGGCGACCAGCAGGCCGCAGGCATCGGCCAAGCCTGCCTGGCACCCGGCATGATCAAGGCGACTTACGGCACCGGCGCCTTCATCCTGCTCCATAGCGGAGCGAATGTCGTCGCCTCGCGCCACCGCCTCCTCGCCACCATCGCCTATCGCCTGGCCGAGGGTCCGGCCCAGTACGCGCTCGAGGGCAGCATTTTCGTGGCGGGTGCCGCCGTGCAGTGGCTGCGCGACAAGCTCGCCCTCCTCCGCCACGCCGACGAGAGCGAAGGGCTTGCGGCGGGGCTTTCCGGCAATCGCGGCGTCTACCTCGTCCCCGCCTTCACCGGCCTGGGGGCTCCCTATTGGCAGCCCGAAGCACGGGGTGCGCTCTTCGGCCTCACCCGCGACAGCGGGGCGGCCGAGATCGTGCGCGCGGCCCTCGAGGCCGTCGCCTATCAGACCCGCGACCTCATGGCGGCGATGGCGGCCGACGGTGCCGGCGCGCCGACCGTCCTCAGGGTCGATGGCGGCATGGTCAGGAACGATTGGCTCATGCAGTTCCTCGCCGACATCCTGGCCCTCCCCGTCGCCCGCCCCGCCCTCGCCGAGACCACCGCCTTGGGGGCGGCCTATCTCGCCGGGCTCGGCAGCGGCTTTTTCCGCTCGACCGACGACATCGAGCGCCGCTGGCAGTGCGACCGCCTGTTCGAGCCGCGCATGGCGGAGAGCGAGCGCGCGGCACTGCTCGCGGGCTGGCGCCGCGCCGTCGCCGCCGTGCAAGGCATGGCGGCACCCGGCTGACGTCCGTCACGCGCCGTCGGGCCGCACCTCCGCGTTGTCCGTCCGTCCCGCCTCGGCGCCCACGGCCGTCATGCCGGTCGTCGGCTTGAAGACGCGTTTCGCCGCGGCCGGAACGCTCGGCCGGCGCGTCATGCGCCAGAGGGTGAAGAGGGCGAGCAGCACGGTCACCCCCGCCACGAAGAGGAAGAGCCCGCGCGGGCCGAGGCGGGCCATGACGGCCGCCGCGGCGAGCGGGCCGGCACTCGCCCCGACGCCCCAGGACAGGAGCAGGCCACCGCTTGCCTTGACCGTGTCGCGCGGCTCGAGGAAGTCGTTGGCATGCGAGACGCCGAGGGGATAAAGCGTGAAGGAGAGGCCGCCGTAGAGGCAGACGAGGGCGATCAGTGCCGCTTCCGAGCGGCCCGCAAGGGCGGCCATGCCGAGGCTGACGACTGCCGTCGCGAGGGCCACCGCGACGATCACGACTCTCCGGTCGTAGCGGTCGGAGAGGCGGCCGAGCGGATATTGGAAAAGCAGCCCGCTCGTGATCGCGGCCCCCATGAAATAGGAGACCTCGCTCACCTTGAAGCCGCTGCCTTGGGCGAACACGGCCCCCATGCCGTAAAGCGCCGAGGTGACGAGCCCCGAGGCCACGCAGGCGAGCACGCCCAAGGGGGAGATGCGATAGAGGGCGGAGAAGTCGAGGGTCGAGGTGGCAACGGGGGTGGGGGTCGCGGCACTGGTGAGGGCGAGCGGGATGAGCGAGGCCGAATAGAGGAGGGCCGCGATCATGAAGAAATCCCGTCCGCGGGGATCGTAGAGGTTGAGCAGGAGCTGGCCCAGTCCGAGTGCGCTGTAGCTCACCATCATGTAGAGCGAGAAAAGCTGTCCGCGCCGTGCCGTACCGACCCGCGCGTTGAGCCAGCTCTCGACCACCATGAAGAGCCCGGCAAAGCAAAAGCCCAGGACCGCCCGCATCGCCCCCCAGGCGTAAGGCGAGACGTAGAAGCCGGCGACCAGCACGATGGTCGAGACCGTGGCCGCGAAGGCGCTGAAGGCACGGATATGACCGACCCGGTTGATGATGCTGTGGCAGGTACGCGCGCCGACGACGAGACCGACGTAATAAGCCGACATGATGAGGCCCGTCACCTCGGTCGGAAAGCCCTCGAGCGACATGCGCAGCGAGAGGAAGGTGCCGAAGAGGCCGTTTCCCGTGTTGAGGATCGCGACACCGAGGAGGAGGGCGGCGACGGAAGCAAGGATGGCAAGCATGGTCCTTCACCAAGAGGCGCCGCCCGCGGCAGGCGCGCCCCTTATGCCAGAAGCGCGCGGCGCCGCACCAGGGGGCTTTCGAGAGAGCGACGGCAATAGGCGGTTTCCGCCGGTTCTGCTAAGAAGGGGAGGTTCTTGGGAGAATATCCCGCAAGGGCGCGCTTTTATGGTGGAACTCGACCGCATCGACACGCGCATCCTGGCCGCCCTCCAGGCCGATGCGTCGCTTGCCATCGCCGAGCTCGCCGCGGCCGTCGGGCTCTCCGCGAATGCCTGCTGGCGGCGGGTGAAGCGGCTCGAGGAAGCGGGCGTCATTCGCCGCCGCGTGGCGCTTCTCGATCCCGTCAAGCTCGGCCTCGGCGTCACCGTCTTCGTCACGGTGCGCACGAACGAGCACGCGGAGGAGTGGCTCGAGGGCTTCGCCAAGGGGGTCGCCCAGATCCCCGAGGTCGTCGAGTTCTACCGCATGAGCGGCGAAGTGGACTATCTCCTCAAGGTCCTGGTCTCCGACATCGCGCATTACGACCGCGTCTACAAGCGCCTCATCAAGACCGCGACCCTGGCTGACGTGAGCTCGAGCTTCGCCATGGAGCAACTCAAATACACGACCGCAATACCCCTCATCGAGGCCGAGCGCGGGAAGCGGTAGTGCATACCCGCATGAACAGGAGAAAACTACTGACGATGGCCGGGGCGCTGCCTCTCGCGACTGCTCTGTCGTTGCGCGGCGGCGGCGCCGTCAGTCCCTCTCGCCGGGTGCGGCCCGGGGACCGGGATTGGCCAAGTGCAACTGACTGGGACGGGTTGCGACGGGCAGTCGGCCGGCGCCTTATCAAGGTCGAGTCACCGCTCACTGCGTGCTTGGGCGAGCCCGAGGGTGCCGCTTGCCGGGCGGCAATCAGGAATTTGCGCAACCCATTCGTCGTGCGAGACAATCCGGGTGCCACGCAGACTTCCGGCTGGCTCGATGCCTGGATGTCAGCACCGAGCGTCTACGCGGTTGCGGCGCAAGACGCGGCGGACGTGGCGGTGGCGGTCAATTTCGCGCGCGAGCACAATTTGCGGCTCGCCGTGAAAGGAGGCGGTCACAGCTATCAGGGAACCTCGAACGCGACCGATTCGCTGCTCATCTGGACACGCCCCATGGACGCCATCACCTTGCACGACGCCTTTGTCGGCGAGGGCTGCGCCGGCAGCCAGGCGCCGCTGCCAGCGGTTTCGCTCGGGGCCGGCGTCATCTGGTTGCTTGCCTATGATGCCGTGACCACCAAGGCTGGCCGCTACGTGCAGGGCGGAGGTTGCGCCACGGTCGGCGTGGCGGGCCTTGTGCAGAGCGGCGGCTTCGGAAGCTTCTCGAAGCGTTTTGGCACTGCCGCGGCCAGTCTTCTGGAAGCCGAGGTCGTGACTGCCGATGGTGCCGTGCGCATCGCCAATGCCTGCACCAATCCCGAGCTGTTCTTTAGCCTCAAAGGCGGCGGTGGCGGCAGTTTCGGCGTGGTGACAAGGCTCACGCTGCGAACGCACGACCTGCCGCAAGTCTTTGGCGGCGTTAGCATGGCCGTCAAGTCGACGTCGGACGAGGCCTATCGTCGGCTCATCGGCCGGTTTGTGAGCTTCTACG
>DATJAC010000266.1:0-5412 GCA_035516655.1 Alphaproteobacteria bacterium
CGACCATGAGGATGAGGGCGATCGCGGCGGTGATGCGGAAGCCAGCGAGGATGCCGGGCAAGGCCCCCGGCAGGATCACCTTGAGCACGATGCGACGCCAAGGCAGGTTGAAGCTCTGCGCCATGCGGATCAGGTTGCGGGGTACTGCATCGACCGCCGAGAAGGCGGTGATCGCGGTCGGAAAGAAGACGCCGAGCGCGATGGTAGCGATCTTGGCCTGCTCGCCGATGCCGAGCCAGAGGATGAGGAGCGGCAGGAGGGCGATCTTGGGAATGGGGAAAAGGGCCGAGACGAGCGGCAGCCCCGCGGCGCGCACCGCGCTGAAGATGCCCATGCCGAGGCCCAAGAGGAGGCCGCAGGCGGTCCCGAGCGTCCAGCCGCCGAGGATGCGCGTGAGCGAGGCCGAGAGATGCAGCCAGAGCGTGCCGTCGGCCGCGATCTTATAAAGCGCCGCAGCGACGGCGACCGGGCTCGGCAGGAAGAGGTCGCTCACCAGGCCGAAATGGCTCGCAGCTTCCCAAGCACCGAGGAGGACGAGGAGGCTCGAGGCCGCCGCCGCCGGACGCGGGGCGATCTCGAAGCCGCCACCGCGGAAGGGCATGGCGACGAGGGGCGTTGGGGCGCGCGGGGCGGGGGCGGGGATGTCAGTCATCGATCCTCTCACGTTCGGCGGCGAGGGCTTCCGTCTTGATCAGCTGCCAGAGCCGGTGCTCGAGCTCGGCGATGGAACTTGCGGCACTGCTTTCCCCGCGCTCGGCGCGCGGGATCTCGACCGCGACGATCTCGCGCACCTTGCCGGGCCGGCGCGAGAGGAGCGCGATGCGGTCGGCGAGCCGGATCGCCTCGGCGAGATTGTGGGTGACGTAGACGGCGGCGGCCCCGGTCCCCTCCCAAAGGGCGAGGAGGTCCTCCATGAGGAGCTCGCGCGTCTGGGCGTCGAGGGCCGAGAGCGGCTCGTCCATGAAGAGGATTTCCGGAGCGACCACGAGGGCGCGCGCGATGCCGACCCGCTGGCGCATCCCGCCCGAGAGCTGGCGCGGATAGGCATCGGCGAACTCCGCGAGCTTGGTGCGCGCGAGCACGTCCGCGATGCGCGCCGCACTCTGGGCTTTGTCCAGTCCGTGGTGCTCGAGTGCTAAGGCGACATTGCCCGCGACCGTGCGCCAGGGCAAGAGGGCGAAATCCTGGAACACGTAGGTGAAGGGATTGAGCGAGCGCTCCGAGGGCCGGCCGCGCAAGGCGACCCTGCCCTCACTCGGCTTGAGGATGCCGCCCATGATGCCGAGGAGGGTCGACTTGCCGCAGCCCGAGGGACCCACGAGGGCCAGAATCTCGCCCGCCGTGACCGTGAGCTCGATGCCCTCCAAGGCCCGCACCTCGCCGTAGCAATGGCCGACCCCTTGAACGAGAAGATCCATGGTCATTTATCAGATTGAGGAAAACTCGCTCGACCATCCTCATGGTTCGAGACGTGCTGCCTACGGCAGCACTCCTCACCATGAGGATGTTCGCGTTTCATCGCGTTGCCCTCACCCTGAGGAGGCGGCGAAGCCGCCGTCTCGAAGGGCGAGGGCAACTTCATCACTTTTTCTGCAGTCTGTTAAGGCGTCACTTGGGCAGATCGAGCTGGCCCTTGATGAAGCTGAGATCGAGGAAGCTCTTGGCGTCGATGCCCTGATCGAGGAGGCCCTGCGCCTGATACCAGGCGACCTGGTGATAGACGTCGCCCACGAGCAGGCGCCCCTCGGGATCGATGAAGGCGATGCTCTTGGCGGCCTGCTCGGGCGTCTCGTCGATGTATTTGGCTATGGTAGCTAAGGCCGCCGCACGCTCCGGGCCGCCCACCACCTTGCCGTTCGCGTCCTTGGCGAGGAGCTGGTCGTAGTAATAGCGTGCGCCCCGCTGGTAGGCGCGCACGAACTTCTCGAGCAGGGGTCGGTGCTCGGCGACCGTCTTGGGAGAGGTGAAGACGGCACCCAGCTGCCAGGGCGTTTCGTCGCCGACCCAGCCCAAGAGGTGCGCCTTGCCGCGCTCGACGAGCGGGATCGCGACACTCGCGGGCAAGAGCGCGCCGTCGACCTGGTTGCCCTCGATGGCGGAGGCCATGACCGGCATGGATTGGAGGGCCACAAGCTCGACGGTCGAGAGCTTGAAGCCGAGCTTGTCGGCCAAAAGGCCGAGCGAGTAGTGGAAGCTCGAGCCCGTTTGGGTGATCGCGATCTTCTTGCCGGGGAAATCCTTGAGGCTGGTGAAGCCGGCGTCATAGGCCTTGTCCGCGGCGAGATAGGCGATCAGGTGGTAGCCCGGCTCCTCGCGGCTCTGGGCGCCGATCACGGTGATCCCGCCCTTGCCGGCCAGGCTGAAGAAGCCGGCGGTGAAGGCGGTGACGCCCACGTCGATGTCGCGCGAGACGACCGCGACGGCCACGGGCTGGGCCGCCTGGAAGAAAACGAGCTTGGCCTCGAGCCCCTCGTCCTTGAAATAGCCCTTGTCGGCGGCGATGAAGATCGGCCCGCTCGAGGCCAGGTGGAGCACGCCTACCTTGATCTCTTCCGCGGCTGCCGCGGCGCCGCAACCGAGCACCGATGCGAGAGCGATCACGAAAAGCGTAACGGCGCGCGCGTTCATCCTATCCTCCCGGTTGCGCGAGGCTTTCTCGGCGCGACGCTAGCGGAGACGGATGGGGGGTGCAACGGCGAACATATTTGTGTACAAAGTACCGAATCGCAGTGAAAGGAGCTGAGCCATGGCAAAAAGCGCATTCCGCGAGGCGCTCGAGGCGGCGATCACGGCGCGGCATTCGAGCGTGCACCCCTGGAGCGAGGCCTGGGTGAGCGGCAAGCTCAACAAAGCGCTCCTCGGCGAGTGGGTGAAGCAGCACTACCACTATGTCAGCCACTTCTCGGAATGGCTGGGCACGGTTTACGGCAGCTGCCCCCACGAGGAGATCCGCGATTTTCTCCTCGAGAACATCAGCGAGGAGGAGGGCGTGACCGGCCAGGCGGGCTTTCCCGCCGTGCGCCACACCAAGCTTCTGCTCGACTTCGCGGAAGCCTGCGGCAAGCGCCGCGAGGAGATCGTGAACGCGCAGGTGCAGGGCGAGCTTCTGCCCGAAACCCTCGGTCTCCAGTCCTGGTGCGCCATCCAGGCCCATCGGCCGTGCGTCGAGGCGCTCGCGGGGCTGCTCGTCGGGCTCGAATCGCAGGTGCCGAAGATCTACAGCAAGACGACACCCCCGCTCGTCGAGAAATACGGCTTCACCGAGGAGGAGATCGTCTTCTTCCGCCTCCACATCGTGGCCGACGAGGAGCATGGCGAGCGCGGCTTCGAGATCGTCGACAAATACGCGACGACCCCCGAGGCGCAGGCCACTTGCGTGCGCCTGGTCAAGGAGGCGACCCTCATGCGCCGGCTCTATCTCGACGGGCTCTACAACAAATACCTCGCCCGGCCCCAGACGCGGGCCGCCGCGGAGTAGAGCGCGGCTTCGTTCATCCTTTTAGAATCCCCTCTCCCCCTTGAGGGGGAGAGGGTAGGGTGAGGGGATGAACGAAATCCCCGCGAATTACGACGGCGCCCTCCCGCTGCCGAGCGCTTGGTACGTCGCGGCCGATGCTTTCGTGCGCGAGCGGCGCACGATCTTCGCCGAGGGCTGGCAGATGATCGCGCGTAAAGGAGCGCTGGGTGCGGCCGGCGACTATGTCTGCCAGAGCCTTGCGGGCCTCGCCGTCTTCGCGCTCCGCGACGAGGCGGGCGGCATCCGCACCTTCCTCAACGTCTGCCGCCACCAGGGCCTGCCCGTGCTCGATTCAGGTACCGGCCGCCTTTCGCTCATGCGCTGCCGCTATCACGGCTGGACCTACAATTTCGACGGCACCTTCAAGGAAGCCCCCCTCAAATTCGAGCCGGCGGCTCCTTCAGCACCCGAGAACGGTCTTCAGCAGGTACCCCTCCTCGAATGGCGCGGCCTCATCTTCATCTCGCCGAGCGGCTCGCCTGCCGACTTCGCGGCGGCCGTGAAGCCGCTCGAGCCGGTCCTCGACCGCGCCCTCGCGGCACCGCTGGCCCTTGCCGCCGAGATCACCACCGACGCCGCCTGCAATTGGAAGCTCCTCGCCGAGCATTGGCTCGCGCACCACCCCGGCTCGGCGCCGGCCGGTGCCGAGCCGCATTGGCTCTGGCATTTCCCCACGCTGGCGCTCGAGCCCGGCCCCGGTAGCCTCGTCGTCCATCAGCTGATCCCGCGCACGCACGAGCGCAGCCGCGTGGTGAGTCACCTCCTCGCGGCAGATAAGGAAGCCGGTCTCGCGCGCGCGGAGGCGGTCAAGGCGAGGCTGGCCGCGGACAAGACGGGTGCCGAGGAATTGCAGGCGCTGGCGAGCCGGGGCGAAGCGGGCCCAAGGGCTGCCGCCGGAAGCGCGGTTGCGACGTTCCGTGCGCGGATCGCGGCGGCCCATGCCCGGGCGACGGCGCAAGATCGAGGTTGACCACGCGGGAGGCGGCTTCTATCACGTGCGGACCGTCACCGCCTGGCCACAGATGGAGAAAGCCCGCGCGATGGAAGTGAGCGCACCCGTTACCGGCGACGCGCAGAGCCTGCATAGGATGCGGCATTCCTGCTCGCACGTCATGGCCGCCGCCATCCAGCAGCTCTGGCCCGCGGCCCGCTTCGGCGTGGGGCCGGCGATCGAGAACGGCTTCTTCTACGACGTGGAGCTGCCCGAACCGCTCAAGCTCGAGGACCTCGAGAAGATCGAGCTCGCCATGCGCCAGCTCAAGAACAGGAAGCTCCCCTTCGAGCGCCTCGAGGTCGGGATCGACGAGGCGATCGCCCGCATGGCCAAGCTCGACCAGCGCTACAAGGTCGAGCTCCTCGAGCTCCTCAAGGAGAAGGGCTCGACCGCGGTCGCCAAGGACACGGGCGACGAGGATGCGGTCGGGGTGGGCGAGGGGGCGGGCGGGGTTGCCACCGTCTCGCTCTATAAGACCGGCGATTTCGTCGATCTCTGCCGCGGCCCGCACGTGCGCCACACGGGCGAGGTCGGCGCTTTCAAGCTCATCCGCCTCGCCGGCGCCTATTGGCGAGGGGATGCGCGCAATCCGCAGCTCCAGCGCGTCTACGGGCTCTGCTATCCCACCAAGGAGGAGGTCGAGAAGGCGCTCTGGCAGATCGAGGAAGCGAAGAAGCGCGACCACCGCAAGATCGGCGCCGAGCTCGGGCTCTTCGCCTTCTCGGCGGACGTGGGTGCCGGCCTCCCGCTCTGGCTGCCCAAGGGCATGGTGCTGCGCCAGGAGCTCGAGTTCCTCGCCCTCCAGGAGGAGCGGCGCGACGGCTATTTCAAAGTCGCCACCCCGCAGATCACCAAGGAGAGCCTCTACTACCGCTCGCGCCACCTGCCTTACTACAAGGAC
>DATJAC010000267.1:0-10169 GCA_035516655.1 Alphaproteobacteria bacterium
TGGTCGGGCGCTCGTCGTCGTGCTCGTCCTCGATCTCGCCGACGATCTCCTCGACCAGATCCTCGATGGTGACAAGGCCGTCGATGCCGCCGAACTCGTCGACGACGAGGGCGAGATGCCGGCGCGTGGCGCGCATCCTGAGCAGGAGGTCGAGCACGCGCATCGAGGGCGCTATGAAGAGCACCGGGCGCGCGATCTTCTCGATCTGGAACTCCGCGGGCCGGCCCCACCAGGCGAGCACGTCCTTGATGTGCACCATGCCGACCACGTCGTCGAGCGATTCGCGATAGACCGGGATGCGCGAGTGCGCCTCCTTGCTCATCACCCGCACGAGCTCGTCGAGCGAGAGCGTGCGCTCGACCGCCACGATGTCGGCGCGCGGCACCATGACGTCCGCGACGGTCAGCTCGTGGAGCTTCAGGATGTTGGCGAGAAGGACGCGCTCCTGCGGATCGATCTCGGCGGCGGCGGAGTCGGTCTCGTCGATGAGCTCGCCGAGCGCCTCGCGCAGCGAGCCTTCGCCCTCGCGCGGCCCGCGCAGGCCCTTGAGCCAGCCGCGCAGAGCCTCGATGAGCGAAGCGCGGCCGCGGCCCGGTGCCGAGGCGGAGGGATCAGCCATCGCGCACCCCCTTGCCCCGACCCGCGCGCGCGCGGCGTGCCCCATAGGGATCGGGGACGCCGAGGGAGGCAAGGACGCGCCGCTCGAGCCGCTCCATGTGCGCGGCATCCCGCGCGGCCTCGTGGTCGTAGCCGAGGAGATGGAGCGTGCCGTGGACGATGAGATGGGAGAGGTGATCGGCAAGAGGCTTGGCGAGGGCCGAGGCCTCGCGGCGGCTCGTCTCGAAGGCGGCGACCACGTCGCCGAGCGGGGCCGGCCGCAAGCCCTTGGACGCAGCCGCGGCGCGCGCGCGCTCGACGGCCGTAAGGGCGGGAAAGGAGAGCACGTTCGTCGCCGCGTTCTTGCGGCGATAGGTGCTATTGAGCCGGCGCACCAGCGCGTCGTCGGCCAGCACGAGACTGAGCTCGGCCGGGCTCGGCACGCGGCACCCCTCCCCGCGCGCGCCTGCGAGGGCCGCAGCCGCCGCCCGGCGGGCGACGCCTGGGGCGTCAGCTAACGCCCGGCGCCAGCGCGCGCAGGCGAGGGAGACCTCGATCTCGACGCGCGGCCTCATGATGCGCCCGAGCCACCCCGCTTCCTTGTCGGCCGCGGGGTCTCGAGCAGACGCCGGTCCTTGGCGTCATAGGCGCGCACGACGCGGGTGACGAGGCCGTGGCGCACCACGTCCTTGTCGGTGAAGCGGATGAAGGTGATGCCCGGAACGCCTTGCACCACCTCGATCGCGTCCGTGAGGCCCGAGCGCGCGCCGAGCGGCAGATCGATCTGGGTCAGATCGCCGGTGACCGCCATGCGCGAGTTCTCGCCCAGGCGCGTCAGGAACATTTTCATCTGGACGGGCGTGGTGTTCTGCGCCTCGTCCAGGATGATGAAGGCGTTCGAGAGCGTGCGGCCGCGCATGAAGGCGAGCGGGGCGATCTCGATCTCGCCGTTGCCCAGCCGCTTCATGACCTGTTCGGCGGGCAGCATGTCGTAGAGCGCGTCGTAGAGCGGACGGAGATAGGGGTCGACCTTCTCGCGCACGTCGCCCGGCAGAAAGCCGAGCCGCTCGCCCGCCTCGACCGCGGGCCGCGAGAGGATGATGCGGTCGACCCGCCCGCTCGTCAGCATGGCGGCCGCGATCGCGACCGCGAGATAGGTCTTGCCCGTGCCCGCCGGGCCGAGGCCGAAGACGAGCTCATACTCCAAGAGCGCCTTGATGTAGTCGCCCTGGGTCGGCGAGCGCGGCGTGATCACGCGCCGACGCGTGACCACCTCGATCTCGGCCGGGCTCCCCTCGCCGCCGTGCGCCGCCAGGCGCAAGGCCGCATCGACCTCCTGCATGTCGACCTCCTTGCCCTTCTTGAGCCGGCGGTAAAGTGCCGTGATGGCGTCGCGCGCGTTGGCCGCCTCGGCGGCGGGTCCGTAGATCGCGAGCTGGTTCCCGCGCTGGGAAAGCTCGACGCCGAGCTGCTGCTCGATGCGCGCGAGATGTTGGTCATGCTCTCCGTAGAGCCGCGCCAGCAGCCGATTGTCCTCGAACTGCAAGCGGATCGGGTCGCCGGCGCCTTCTCTGGTGCGGGTGCTCACGCGCTAATCCTAGCCTCCTCGATGAGCGGTTGGGGCTGGTGCAAGGACGGGGAAGCGCCCACGCGCCGGCCTCGGAGGCTGACCGCGTGGGCGTGCGTGATCTCGACCTCGACGATCGTACCGAGGAGGTGGTCCTCGGCCTCGAGGTTGACGACCTGCATGTGGGGGCTGCGCCCGGCGAGCTGGCCGGGCCGCCCGCCCGGGCGCTCGAGCAGGACTTGAACCCGGCGACCGACGCTCTGCTCGTTGAAGGCGCGCTGCTGGCGGGCGATCAGCGCTTGCAGGCGCGCCAAGCGCTCGACCTTGGTCTCCTCGGGGAGCTGATCCGCGCGCTCCGCCGCGGGCGTGCCGGGGCGGGGGCTGTATTTGAAGGAATAGGCCTGGGCGAAGCCGATCTCGCGCACGAGTGCCAGGGTGGCGGCGAAATCCGCCTCGCGCTCGCCGGGAAAGCCGACGATGAAGTCGGAGGAAAGTGCGATGTCGGGCCGCACCTTGCGGAGCTGTGCCACGATGCGGCGGTAATCGTCGACGCCGTGGCGGCGGTTCATCGCCGCGAGCACGCGGTCCGAGCCCGACTGCACGGGAAGATGGAGGAAGGGCATCAGCTTCGCGTTCTCGCCGTGGGCCGCGATCAGTGCCGCGTCCATCTCGCGCGGGTGCGAGGTGGTATAGCGCAGGCGCGCGAGCCCCTCGATTTCGGCAAGCTGCACCAAGAGCCGCGCCAACCCCCAGCTTCCGGCTCCTGCGGGTGCGGCCCCATGGTAGCCGTTGACGTTCTGTCCGAGGAGCGTGATCTCGACGGCACCCCCAGCCACGAGCCGCCGCGCCTCGGCTTCGATCGCGGCGGCAGGCCGCGAATATTCGGCGCCGCGCGTATAAGGAACGACGCAGAAGCTGCAGAAGCGGTCGCAGCCTTCTTGGATGGTGAGAAAGCGGGCGGGGCCTTGCGCGCGCTCGGCCTGGGGTAGGGCATCGAACTTGCGCTCGACCTCGAAGGCGGTCGCGAGCACGCCGCGCGCGGCCGCCGCCCGCGCCACGAGCTCGGGCAGGCGATGATAGCTTTGCGGTCCGACGATGATGTCGACCGCGGGCTGCCGGCGCATGATCTCGGCCCCTTCGGCCTGGGCGACGCAGCCAGCCACGGCAAGCAGCAAATCCCCGCCCTCCGCTCGGCGCGCCGCCTTGAGGGCCTTCAGGCGGCCGAGCTCGGAATAGACCTTCTCCGCCGCTCGCTCGCGGATGTGGCAGGTATTGAGGATGACGAGGTCCGCCTCCTCAGCGCTCGCCGCGGCGGCGAAGCCGAGGGGTGCCAGCACGTCCGCCATGCGGGCGGAATCGTACGCGTTCATCTGGCAGCCGTAGGTCTTGATGAAGAGCTTCTTTGCCACGCGCCTCATCCTGTGCACGGATCGCGGCTCGGGGGCCGCGTGCGCGGGGGCCGGGGGCCGGACAGTAGCAGCTCGCGCCGACGCGTCAAGGTTGGCTTGCCTCATTCCGCCGCCTCGAGGGCCGCCGCGTCCTCGCCCGCCTCCGGCGTCTTCCCGGAGAGGGCGCGTGCGATGCCCGCGGCAACCTGCTGGAAGCAATAGTCGGCGAGCGTCTTGCGCGAGGCGAACGCCTCGTGCGGTGCCGGCGGATGGAATTCGACCACGACGGTCGGATTGCCCAAGGCCGCCACGCGCCAGAGATGGGGTGCCAGGTCCATGTCGCCGTACCACGCGTAGAAGGGGCGCAGGAAGCGGCCGAGCGGCATGCCGTCGAGCGCGACATAGGCGATCGAGACCGGCTGGACGGTGAGCGGCTTGCCGTCGATCTCCTCGCGCGCGACCGCGAAAAGCGCACTCTTGAACGGCAGCACGCGATTGCCGTCGTTGCTGGTCCCTTCCGGAAAGAAGACGAGAATGTCGCCCGCGGCGAGGCGGTCGGTGATCTCGTCGCGCTGGGCGGCCGCGTGCCGGCGGTCGCGCACCACGAAGATGGTGCGCTGCAGCCTGGCGAGGAGCCCGAAGAACGGCCAGTTCGCCACCTCCTGCTTGGCGACGAAAGAGCCCTCGATGAGCGAGCCAAGCACCATGATGTCGAGATAGGAGCTGTGATTGCACGCGAAAAGGAGCGGCCGCGCGTGCTGCATCTCGCCAAGCACCTCGACGGTCATGCCGAAGATGCGGCGGCAGGTGCGGTGATAGAAGAGGGGAATCCGCTCGCGCGCGCGGCTGCGCAGCAGAAGTGCGAAGAGCTGCGCCGGAATGAGCGAGAGCGTCAAGGCGAGGTAGATCAGCAGCCGGACAAGCGCGCGGAGTGGTGACCCCATGAGCTAATCCAAAGACCCCCCGCTCTTGGCAACCCGCTCGGCCGAGAAATGCTCGCGGTACTTCTCGGTGACCCAGCCGGTCTTGACCAAAATCAGCACATCGGTCGTGTTGAATTGATAGTCGACCACGGCGCCGTCGCCGACGAAGCCGCCGAGGCGCAGGTAGCCCTTGATGAGCGGCGGCAGCTCGGCGAGTGCCTTGCGCGGATTGATGGTCGCCGGATCGAGCTGGCGCATCTCGATGAAGCGGCTCGCAAGCGCGCGTGCGCGCAGGCCGGGAGGGGCGAGGTGGTAATGATAGAGATAAGTGAGGACGGCGGCGTGGTCCGCGGGGTTCGTCCCCGGCAGGCTGGCGCAGCCGAACATCAGCACCACGTCGTATTTCCACACGTAATCGGCGATGCCCTTCCACAAGAGCTGCATCGTGC
This sequence comes from Alphaproteobacteria bacterium, assembly GCA_035516655.1. GTDB lineage: Bacteria > Pseudomonadota > Alphaproteobacteria > JACZXZ01 > JACZXZ01 > DASPPM01. The sequence continues at coordinate 4,925 of DATJAC010000267.1, forward strand.
CGCGCGTGCGGTAATTGGCATCGACGCAACTGCGGCCGAGCTCCAGGATTTCGCCCGGGTATTCCTCGAGCTGGCTGATATCGTACTCGCTTTCGCTGTAGAAGCCGCCGGCCGCCGCCGCCGCCGCGCGCCGGATGAGGCGATAGGTCCCCACCACGCGCTCGCGGGCACCATACTTCTCGTTGTCGACGACGAGGAGATGGTCGCAGCGCTCGTCGAAGCGGTCGAAATCGAGCTTGCGCGCCGCGACTTCCGGACTGGGCTTGGCCGACATCTCCTCGTAGAACACGCGGTAGCGCAGCGCCATCGCCGCCTCGATCTCCTCCTGGTCGAGCGCCAAGCGGACTTCGAGGTTGCTGACCCGCGTCACGTCCTCGGGCGCGCGCTCCAACCTGCGTAGCGGGGTCACCTTGCTCACGCCTGCGGCCTCGCGTTCCGCGGAGTGGGGCCTCCGTCCGGGAAAGCGATGGCGAGCTCGATCATTTGCGCGGCTTCGCCGGCGCGTTCACAGGCGTTCCGTAGAGCTCGAGGCGATGGTCCACCAACTCGAAGCCGAGCTCTCTCGCGACCTCGCGCTGGAGCTGCTCGATCCTGTCGTTGGAGAACTCGATGACGCGCCCCGATTGGATGTCGATCAGGTGATCGTGGTGGGATTCGGGTATCTCCTCGTAGCGCGCGCGGCCGTTGCCGAAATCATGCCGCTCGAGAATGTTCGCTTCCTCGAAGAGGCGGACGGTGCGATAGACCGTCGAGATGCTGATATGCGGATCGATCTCCGTGGCACGACGATAGACCTGCTCGACATCGGGGTGGTCGTGGGCGTCCGAGAGCACGCGGGCGATCACCCGGCGCTGGTCGGTCATCTTCAAGCCCTTGTCGAGGCAAAGCTTCTCCAGACGTGACGGCATGGCTCCATCGGTTCGTCCAAAACGTCGCCGGCGAGTATAGCCGAAAAGCCCCGAGCCGCCTATTGCGTTCGCCGCCCGCTGCGGAATGGGCGATGGCAAGCGCCCGGCCGGCTTATGTCAACTCTCGGGCCGCGGCGGCAGCGAAAATCGCCGGCGCGAGCGCGGGCAAAGGCGCGGGCAGTGCAACACCGGGAATGGCGCTCAGCTTTGGCGACCGCCCTTGCGCGCGCGGGTCCCAAGGCCGATCTCCTTGGCCAGCCGGCTGCGCTGCTTGGCGTAGTTCGGCGCCACCATCGGATAGTCGGATCCGAGACCCCAGCGCTCGCGGTACTGCTCCGGAGTGAGATCGTACGCCGTCTTGAGATGGCGTTTCAGCATTTTCAATTTCTTGCCGTCCTCGAGACAGACGAGATAATCGGGATTGACCGATTTCTTGATGGACACCGCCGGTTGCGGCCGCTCGGGCGGCGCCTCGGCCGGCTTGCCGATTTCCGAAAGACTGGCATGCACCGATTTGATGAGCGTCGGCAATTCTCCGACCGGTACCGTGTTCTTCGACACGTGTGCCGCGACGATTGTCGCCGTCAAGGACAGAATTTCTCCAGGGCTCCCTTGCTCGGTCATTGTATTTGGCCCTCCTGCTGCGCCCGCTGTAGTTATAAATACTTCTACCTTGCGGGACAACCTCTTTGGGGCGTCCAAAAAGTCTTCATTTTTCAGATGGTTGCGTGCGAGGTCGGGCGGCGCATGACGAGGGCATCGCGACAGCCCCCGCTCGCGCGCTGGTAGTACGCGGCACGACGACCGACAACGGCGAAGCCCTGCTGCGCGTAAAGCGCGATGGCGCCATGATTGTCGGCTGCGACCTCGAGAAAGATCGCCGCCGCACCGCGCGCGGCCGCCTCCGCGAAGACCGCGGCGAGCAATGCGGTCGCGATCTTCCGGCGGCGCATGGCGGGCAGCACGGCGAGCGTCAGGATCTCGCATTCGCCCCCGCCCGCGCGAGCGAAAATGAAACCGAGCGCTTGCGCGGCCCGATCGCGCGCAAGCGTCTCTTCCGCGACGAGCGCGAAATTGCCGGGCTTGATGAGGAGCTCGCCCAAAGCGACGGCCGACCAGGGATCGTCGAAGGCGGCCGCGTGGAGGGCCGCAAGGAGCTCGAGTTGGGCGAAGCCGGCGGCGCTGACCGCGAGCGTCATCGCTGCCGCGGCGCTGGAGGGGTTGTTGCGGGCGGGTGGAGGTAACACGCCGCCGGCGGCTCCCGCCGCGCCTCCGACGCGCGGCCCGCTGCAAGGGCCGCCAGCACGGCCGCATCGACGAAGCTGGCCCCGGCCGCCGTGCGCAGCTTGCACCCCAGCACCTCGAGTGCCGCTATGACGCGGGCCGAGCCGTCGCCGGCGAGGAGCAGGGGTTGGCCGGCGTAGCGCTCCGCGATGGTGCCCGGCGTCATCAGCATGCCGTCGCTCTCGGCGGCGAGATCGGCGCCGAAGCTCTGCACGAAGAGCTCGGCCCGCTTGCTGTCGATGACGACAAGGAGACGCCGGCCGGCACGCTCCTCCGCCGTGGTCGCGTGGGCGAGCGCCACGAAGCTGGTGACGCCGAGCATGGGGCGCCCGGCGGCAAGAGCGAGGCCGCGGAGTGCCGCCAAGCCGACGCGCACGCCCGTGAAGCCGCCCGGACCCGTGGTCGCGGCGAAGAGATCGACCTTGTCGAGTGCGGTCCCCGCCTCCGCCATCACCTCGAGCACCATGGGGAGGAGCCGCTCCGCGTGGCCGCGCGCAAGCGCCTCGAACCGCGCCGCGCGCACGCCGCCCTCCGTCCAGAACGCCGCCGAGCAGGCGGGGCCGGAGCTATCGAGGGCCAGAATCCTCATCGGCGTCCGGCCGTGCTAGAGAGGGACGGAAAGTGTGCACCGCCCGCGAGGCCCGCCCCATGATTCTGCTGCCGATCACCGAAGCGAGCCATGCCTTGAGACTGGCGCTCGCCTATGCCACGGCCGAGAATTTCACCGGCCGGCCGATCTATCGGCGCCCCGCCTGCCATCTCCATCCCGATGCGGCAGCCGCCCTCGCGCGCGCCATCGAGCAGGCGGCAGCCCTCGGGCTGAGCTTCAAGATCTTCGACGCCTACCGGCCGACGGAGGCCCAGTGGCTCATGTGGAACCATACGCCCGACCCCGAGTTTCTCGCCGATCCGCGGCGCGGCTCGCCCCACTCGCGGGGCGTCGCCGTCGACCTGACCCTCGTCGATCGCGAGGGCCGCGAGCTCGAGATGGGGACGGCATTCGATGCCTTCACCCCGCTCTCCCACCACGGCAACCTCGGCGTCTCGCGCGCGGCACAGCAGAACCGCCATCTGCTCCTCGGCCTCATGACTGCGGCAGGCTGGGACTTCTACCGGAACGAATGGTGGCATTACCAGCTTTTCGACGCGCGCCGCTACCCGCTCATCTCCGATTCCGCATTGCCCGAGCCGATGATGTGAGCGCCGGCAGCAAGGTGCCGGCTCAGCCGCGGTCGGGCAAGACCAGGGTCGGCGCACCGTCGGCAAAGCGGGCGGCGTCGAATTGCTTGAGCGCATTGGCGCGCATGACGCGGCGGAGGTCGCGCACATAGCCGCTGCCGCGCGAGGAATAGCGGGAGAGCGTTGCCGCCAGCTTGTCGCCGTCGAGCGCTTGGCCGGCCTGCCGCTCCTTGGCGCGCACGGCGCGGAAGCCGCGGTAGGCGGGATGGCTGTCGAGATTTCGCGCGTAGGCCCGCACCGCATCGAGGAGCTCCGGGAAGCTGCGGATATGGAGGAATGCGCCGTTGCGCGCGGCACTGACTCCTTGCCCGTCGCTCGCACCCGGCATGTACTGGCCGAAGGGCGCGTTGTCGGCGAGGGCATAGACCGAGCTGCCCCAGCCGCTTTCGACGGCGGCTTGTGCTAACGCCAGGGAGGGTGGGATCACATCGACGCGCGCGAGCAGATCGTCGAGGGCCTCGGCGTCGCCGCCGTAGCGCTCGGCGAGACGCATGAGCCAGTAACGCTCGTCGAGGGTGACGCTCTCGCCCGCCTCGAGATGCGCACGGATCTCGAGCAGCCGCCCGCGCTCCGCGAGGATTTCCTCGTTGATCGCGATCACCAACGGCAACAGCACCTCGAGGAACTTCGTCTTGCGCGGCCCGCTCGCAGCAAGGCTCGGGAAATCCGCGGGCAGGCGGGAGAGGATCACGCGCGGGACTTCGCGCGTACAGCACGCGGCCTGATCGAGATGATAGCCGAGCTCCTGGAACGTGGCGGCGAGACCGGCACTGTCGGCGATGCGCAGCGTTGCATCCGGCCGGCTGAGTGCCGCGTCGAAGATGCCGAGCGCCGACGCCAGGCTCGCGGGCATGGGCGCCTCGCGGGAAAGGAGGCCGCGCCCCAGGTTTGCGCCGAGCGAAAGTGCCAATGGGTTGGTCTCCCCGAGCAGAACGCCGGCCATGAGGAGGAGGAACATCACACCTGCGAGCAGGCGCTCGCCGCCACTTATGCTCATGCGCTCAGCCATGGGCCCTTTCCACCGTGCATAACGGATTTGTTGCGGGATGGTTGCACGCCGGCGGGCGCCTCTCGCCGCACCAAGGGCGGCGTGCCCGCCATCGCGCAGGCAAGGTGCCAACGTCGCCGCGTGCGGCTAGTCGCTCAGCCGCTTCAGCGCATTCGGCGCACGTCGTGGGGAATGGCAGATCAGACGGCCCGGACCTCGACGACCTCGGGGATATAGTGGCGCAGCATGTTCTCGATCCCCGCCTTCAAGGTCGCAGTCGAGCTCGGGCAGCCCGAGCAGGAGCCCTGCATGTGCAGGAACACGACCCCCTGCTCGAAGCCGTGAAAGATGATGTCGCCGCCGTCCTGGGCCACGGCGGGCCGCACCCGCGTGTCGATGAGCTCCCTGATCTGGGAAACCACCTCGCTCTCCGCTTCCGCGGGCGCGGCACCGGCAGCCTGCTCGAGGATGAGCGGACGGCCCGAGGTGAAATGCTCCATGAGCGCTCCGAGGATGGCGGGCTTGAGGAGCTGCCACTCGCGCGCACCTTCCTTGGTCACGGTGACGAAATCCGCACCCAGGAACACGCCGGCGACTCCATCTATCTGAAACAGTCGTTCTGCCAGCGGTGAACGGGCGGCGCTTTCCGGCGTCGGGAAATCGGCCGTGCCGGACGTCATGACCTCGCGGCCAGGCAGGAACTTGAGCGTCGCCGGGTTTGGCGTCTGTTCCGTCTGAATGAACATTCCAACTCTCGCGCAGGTTAGGGATGGCGCTTCGGCCCTGGGCCCCTAAGATGGGCTGCAGGCCATGGAAGATCAAGCGC
>DATJAC010000268.1:0-7851 GCA_035516655.1 Alphaproteobacteria bacterium
GCCCGGATCGTTCGGTCGCGTGCCCTGGCCGGGCATCTGCTGACCGGAGCCCTGGCCCGGGTTCTGACGGGGATTCTGCTGCGTACCCATGACATTTCCTTTCGTAGCAAGGCGGCAATGACCGCCGACAGGAAAAAAACGGACCCTCTGCAATGAGGTTCCGCTCGATCGTCCTGTTGTCACAGGGCCGATTTTGCCGTTTGTCGCGCTTGCGACGCATAGCGTCCCGGGAAAGGCCGCGCGTGCCGCGCGAGGCTGTTTTCAAATCCGCGTGAGCGGGTAGACTGGGTGCGGCCGCGGCGTGAGGCAGGAGGGAGCCGGTGAAGAGCGAAGCGAGAGTGGTGGTGATCGGCGGCGGGGTCGTCGGTTGCTCGATCCTCTATCACCTGACCGCGGCGGGTTGGCGGGACGTGGTCCTGCTCGAGCGCGATGAGCTGACCTCGGGCTCGACCTGGCACGCGGCGGGCCTCCTACCCCTCTTCAACATGTCCTACGCGACCGGCCAGATGCACAAATACTCGCTCGAGCTCTACCAGCGCCTCGCCGACGAGTGGCGGCGCGACGTCGGCTTCAAGCGGGTCGGCAATCTGCGCATGGCGCGCACGCGGGAGCGCATGGAGGAGTTCCAGACCTACGCCACCACCGCCGACTCGATCGGAGTACCTTACGAATGGTGGCGGCCGGCGGAGATCAAGGAGCGCTTTCCCCTCGTCAACGTCGAGGGCCTCGAGGGCGCCCTCTTCCATCCGACCGACGGCTATATCAACCCAGCCGACATCACCATGCTGCTCGCCGATGCAGCACGGAAAGGCGGGGCCGCGATCGAGCGCCAGACGGAGGTGCGCGCGATCGAGCGCACGGCCGGCGGCGAATGGCGTCTCAGCACCGCGAAGGGCGACATCCGCTGCGAGACGGTGGTGGCGGCGACCGGCAATCACGCCCGGCGCACCGCGGCCATGATCGGGCTCTCCATCCCCGCGATCCCGGTCGAGCATCAATATATCGTCACCGACGCGATCCCCGCGATCGTCGAATGGCGCAAGGCGGGGAAGCCCGAGCACCCCATCCTGCGCGACGCCGACGCGCGCTGGTACATGCGCGAGGAGCGCGGCGGGCTGATCCTCGGTCCTTACGAGAAGGGAGCGCCCGCCTGGGCGGTCGACGGCGTGCCGGAGGGCTTCAAGGCCGAGCTCCTGCCGCCCGACCTCGATCGCCTGGAATGGCACATCGAGGAGGCCTTCTTCCGCATGCCGTGCTTCGCCGAGGGCGGGGTCAAGACGGTCTATAACGGGCCGATCTCCTACACCCCGGACGGCAATCCCCTGCTCGGGCCGGCCCCCGGCCGCGCCAATTTCTATTTCGCCGAGGGCTTCTCCTTCGGCATCACCGCGGCGGGCGGGGCGGGGAAGTACCTCACCGAGATCATCACCGAGGGCGAGGCGGAGATCGACATGCTCGCCGTCGATCCGCGCCGCTTCGGCGACTACGCGACCCGCGACTACGCCGTTGGCAAGAATGAAGAGGCCTACGCGCACGTCTTCGTGCCGCACTTCCCCGACGAGGAGCGCCCCGCCTGCCGCCCCTTGCGCACCACCCCCGCCTATGACCGCCTGAAAGCGCTGGGGGCCGTCTTCGGCCAGCGCTTCGGCTGGGAGCGCGCCAATTTCTTCGGGCCGCGCCCCGCCGACGACGCGAGCTTCAAGGAGCGCTGGTCGTTCCGCCGCGGCAACTGGTGGCCCTACGTCAAGGCGGAGGCGGAGGCGATCCGCGCCAACGTCGGTCTCATCGAGGCCTCCACCTTCGCCAAGTATCTCGCCCGCGGCCCCGGGGCCGAGGCTTGGCTCGACGGCCTCGTCGCCAACCGCCTGCCGCAGAAGACCGGGCGCATCCAGCTCACCCACGCCTGCACCCCGCGCGGCGGGGTGCGTTCCGAGTTTACGATCATGCGCGATTGCGAGGACGCCTTCTACATCGTGGGTGCCGGTGCCGCCGAGGCCTACGATTGGGACTATCTCACCCGCACTCTCCCCAGGGACGGCTCGGTGGCACTCGAGAAGGTGACGACCCGGCTGGGCGTTCTGGTCGTCGCGGGTCCGAAGAGTCGGGCCGTGCTGGCGAAAGTTGCGGGCGGCCTCGATCTCGGGAACGCGGCCTTCCCCTGGCTCACCGGCATGAAGGCGACGATCGGCCTCGCACCCGTGCGGCTCATGCGGGTCAATTACGTGGGCGAGCTCGGTTGGGAGATCCATCACGGGATCGAGTACCAGAACCACCTCCTCGAGCTGCTCGAGGAGGCGGGCCGCGAGGTCGGCATGCGCCTCGTCGGCATGCGCGCGATGAACTGGCTCCGGCTCGAGAAGAGCTACCGCGCCTGGGGGAGCGAGCTCTCCAAGGAGGTGACGGCCTTCGAGAGCGGGCTCGAGCGCTTCATCCGCCTCGACAAGAACAGCGACTTCGTCGGCAGGGCGGCGCTCGAGAAGCAGAAGGCGTCGGGGCGTTTGCGCTGGAAGCTGGTGACCCTCCTGATCGACGGCCCGGCGGACGCCGATCCCTGGGGCGTCGAATCGATCTGGGCGGACGGCAAGGTGGTGGGCCGCGCCACCGGCGGCGGCTACTCGGTCCACTTCAAGCAGCAGATCGCGCTCGCCTTCGTGCGCCCCGACTTTGCCGCGGAGGGAACCACGCTCGCGATCAAGATGCTCGATGAGCGTTACCCCGCCCGCGTCGTCGGCGACAGCCCTTACGATCCCGCGAACGCCCGCGCGCGCATGGCGGGGGAATAGGCTTGCCCGAGGTGCCGCCGAGCACGGCCCGGGCCGTCGTCATCGGCGGCGGCATCCTCGGCTGCAGCGTGCTCTACCATCTGACGCGGCTCGGCTGGCGCGACGTCGTCCTCCTCGAGAAAGGCGAGCTCACCCAGGGCTCGACTTGGCATGCCGCCGGGAACACGCCCCATTTCAGCACGAGCTTGGCGATCGCACGGCTCCATATGGAGAGCGTCGCCCTTTACCAACGCCTCGAGGCCGAGACCGGTCAGGCGGTTGGCTTTCACAAAACCGGCAGCTTGCGTTTGGCGCTCAAGCCCGAGCGCATGGACGAGTGGCGCCACCATCGCGGCAAGGCGCGCTATCTCGGCCTGCCCTACGAGCTCCTGGGTCCGCGCGAGATCGCCGAGCTCCATCCCCTCGTCGAGACCAAGGGCATCCTGGGGGCGGTGTGGAACCCCGAGGACGGCCACATCGATCCCGCGAGCGTCACCCAGGCGCTCGCCAAGGGCGCGCGCGACGGAGGCGCCAAGGTGCTGCGCCAGACCGAGGTCATCGGGCTCGCGCGCGAGAGGGGCGGGGAGTGGCTGGTCGAGACGGCTGAGGGCCGCATCCGCGCCGAGACGGTGGTGAATGCCGCCGGCCTCTGGGCGCGCGAGGCGGGAGCACTCACGGGCCTCGACCTGCCGATCGTGCCGATGGAGCACCAGTACCTCGTGACCGAGGCCATCCCCGAGATCGCCGCTCGCGCGCGCGAGCTCCCGATCCTGCGCGACGTCGACGTCTCCTACTACCTGCGCCAGGAGCGCGGCGGGCTTCTCCTCGGCCCCTATGAGCGGCCGGCCAAGGCCTGGGGCGTCGGGCGCATTCCGGCCGGATTCGGGATGGAGCTCTTGCCGCCCGAGCTCGACCGGCTGCAGACGATCTTCGAGCAGGCGATCGCGCGGGTACCCGCCCTCGGCCGCGCCGGCATCAAGCGCGTGGTGAACGGGGCCATCACCTATACGCCCGACGGCAATCCCATGCTCGGCCCCGTGCGCGGCCTGCCCAATTATTTCCTCGCCGTGGGCTTCAGCTTCGGCATCACCCAAGCGGGCGGGGCGGGCAAGGAGCTCGCCGAATGGATCGTGGAGGGCGAGCCCGGCCACGAGCTTTGGGAGATCGACCCGCGGCGCTACGGCGCCTACGCCACCCTCGCGCATGCGCTCGAGCGCTGCGTCGACATGTACGAGGACGAATATGCGATCGCCTTCCCCGCCCTCGAGCGCGCGGCCGGCCGCCCGGCGAGGACTTCGCCGCTCCAGGAGCGGCTTGCCGCAGCGGGGGCCGTCTTCGGTGCCCGCAACGGCTGGGAGCGGGCGAATTGGTTCGCGGGTCCGGGCGAGGAGCCGATCGATCGGCCGAGCTTTCGCCGCGCCAACTGGTTCGAGGCCGTCGCGCGCGAATGCCGCACCGTGCGCGAGCGGGTCGGTGTCCTCGATATGACGAGCTTCGCCAAGTTCGAAGCGAGCGGGCCCGGGGCCGCGGCCTTCCTCGACCGCCTCGTCGCCAATCGCCTGCCGGCCAAGGCGGGGGGTACGGCACTCCTCCACTTCTTGACGCCCAAAGGCGGAATCACTGCGGAGATGGTCGCCACCCGCCTGGGTGCGGAGCGCTTCTACCTCGTCTCGGCCGCGGCCGCCGAGCTCCACGATCTCGACTGGCTCGAGCGTCATCTTCCTGCCGACGGCAGCGTCCGCGTCGAGAACCTGACCGAGCGCTACGGCGCCCTGCTCGTGACGGGGCCGCGCGCGCGCGAGCTCCTGGTGCCGCTCACCGGCCATCCCCTCGACAACGCGCGGTTTCCCTGGCGCGCGGCGCGCGAGCTGACCCTCGCAGGTGTCGGCGTGCGGGCACTACGGATCAGCTACGCGGGCGAGCTCGGGTGGGAGCTCCACCTCGCCTCGGCTGAGCTGCCGGCCCTCTACGAGCGGATCATGGCCGCAGGAGCCGGGCTCGGCGTCGCCCCCTTCGGCTTCCGCGCCCTCGATTCCCTGCGGCTCGAGAAGGCCTATCGCGGTTGGGGGAGCGAGCTCTCGACCGAGGCGAGCCCGCTCGCGGCCGGCCTCGAGCGCTTCGTCCACCTCGACAAGGGCGACTTCGTCGGCCGTGCCGCTCTCCTCGCCGAGAAAGCCCGGGGCCCGCGCGAGCGTCTCGTTTACCTCGCGATCGACGAAGACGGCGCCGCCGCCGGCGGCGCCGACGCCTTCGGCGGCCAAGCGGTATTGCGCGACGGCCGCACCGTGGGCATCGTCACCTCGGGCGGCTACGGCCATACCGTCCGCCGCGGCATCGCCTGGGCCTATGTCGAGCCAGCGCTCGCGGCCCCCGGCACGGCCCTCGAGATCGAAGTGCTGGGCGAGCGGCGGCCCGCGCGCGTCGCGGCCACGGCCCTTTACGATCCGGAGAACCGCCGCCTCGCGGGCTAACGTCGCCGGGCGAACTCCGCGCGCACGATCTTCGTGCCCTCGACCATGGTGCAGAGCTTGGCGAAGGCGACCTCGCGCGGCAGATATTTCATGCCGCAATCGGGGGCGATGATGAGCTGCTCAGGAGGTACCACCGCAAGTGCCGCGCGGATGCGGCCCGCGACCGTCTCGGGCGACTCGACCGCCATGTCGTTGAGGTCGATGACGCCGAGGATGATCTCCTTGTGCGGGAGGGCGGCGAGGGCGCTCATGGGCAGGCCGGGCTGGGCCGCCTCGAGCGAGATTTGCCGGACCTTGGCGCGGTCGAGCTCGGCGAGGTAGGGATAGCCGTCCTTGGGCTTCACATGGATGACGGCGGCATAGCCGAAGCAAGTGTGGAGGGCCGTCGGCCCGCCGATCCCGTCGAGGGCACGGTCGATCGCCGCAAGCGCGTATTTGCGCGCCTTCTCGACCCTCGCCTGGAGATAGGGCTCGTCGATCTGCACCACGTCGGCCCCCGCCGCCTTCAAGTCCTTGAGCTCTGCGTTGACTGCCGCGGCATAATCCATGATCAGGGCTTCCTCGTCGGCGTAGTAGTCGTTCTGCGCCTGTTGCGACATGGTGAAGGGGCCGGGCACGGTGATCTTGATCATGCGCTCGGTGTTGCGGCGGAGGAACTCGACGTCGCGCACCTCCACGGCTTGCTTGCGGCGTATGGGGCCGTTCACGCGCGGCACCGGGTTGGGGTGGCCCGAGCGGTCAAGCGCCGTGCCGGGGTTGTCGATGTCGACCCCCTCGAGCGCCGTCGCGAAGCGGTTGGAATAGCTCTCGCGCCGCATCTCGCCGTCCGAGATGATGTCGATGCCCGCGCGCTCCTGGTCGCGGATGGCGAGCAGGGTCGCGTCGTCCTGCGCCTCCTCGAGATGGGCCGGCGGAATGCGCCAGATTTCACGTGCGCGCACGCGCGGGGGAAAGCGGCCCTTGAGGTTGTCCCGGTCGAGGAGCCAATCCGGCTGCGCATAGCTGCCCACGACCGTCGTCGGTAACAGGATCTTCCGTGCCATCGCCCCCTCCCGGTTGCGCAACCGGCAGAGTGCGCGATCCGCGCCTCCCCGTCGAGGGGGGTGCCGGCCGTGATCGCGGTTCAGTCGGACGCACCGCCGTGCGATACTGGGTGCCAAGGAAAAACGAGGGAGGGTGCCCCGTGCCGACGCGCATCAGCCTGCTGCTCGCGGCGTGCCTCATGGCGGCGGCGCCGGCGGGGGCCGCGGAGACGCTCAAGATCGGCGTGGTCACCACGGAAAGCGGGCCGGGCGCCGTGCAGGGGCGCGAGCTCGACGACGGCTTCGAGCTCGGGCTCGACCGCGTCGGCCGCAAGGTCGGCGGGCTTGCGACCGAGGTGATCTATGGCGACGACCAGCTCAAGGTCGATGTCGGGCGCGAGGTGGTCCAGAAGTTCCTCGAGGCGGACAAGGTCGACATCGTCGCCGGGGTCATCTGGTCGAACGTCATGCTGGCGATCTATCCGAGCGTGATGAAGTCGGGCGCGATCCTGCTGGGCACGAACGCCGGCCCCTCCCAGATCGCCGGGGCCGAGTGCAACGAGAACTTCTTCACCTCGAGCTGGCAGAACGACAACGCCCATGAGGTGATGGGGCGCTATATGAACGAGCGGAAGGTCGGCGGCGTCTACGTCCTCGCCCTCAATTACCAGGCCGGGCGCGACAAGGTCACGGGCTTCAAGCGCTTCTTCACGGGCAAGATCCTGGCCGAGGTCTATACCCCGCTCGACAAGCTGGATTTCGCGGCCGAGCTCGCCAACCTGCGCGCCGCCGATCCTCCCGCCGTCTACGCCTGGTACCCCGGCGGACAGGGCATCCAGTTCGTCCGGCAATATGCCCAGGCCGGATTGCTCGGCAAGATCCCGCTCTACTCCGCCGAGATGATCGACGATACCACCTTGTCCGCCCTCGGCGACGCGGCCCTCGGCATCAGAAGTGCGAGCTTCTGGGCGGCGGACCTGCCCAATGCGGCGAATGAGCGCTTCGTCGCCGACTTCCTCAAGAAGTACAACCGCATTCCCTCGGCCTACGCCGCCCAGGCGTACGATGCGGTGATGCTCCTCGATTCCGCCGTAAGGGCCGTCGGCGGCCGCATCGCGGACAAGACAGCGCTCCGCGCCGCCCTCAAGCGCGCCGACTTCACCTCCGTGCGCGGCAAATTCCGCTACAACAACAACCATTTCCCGATCGAGGACTGGTATCTCGTCGAGGCCGCGAAGCGGGACGACGGGCGCTACATGATGAAGCTCGTCCGCCGCCTCGAGGCCGACCACGAGGACGCCTATCACGCGGAGTGCAAGCTCAAGTAGCGCGCGGATTATCGGGTGGCCTGCTCCATCGCGGCCCAACAAGCGGGACGACAGCCTCGTCTTCCTCCGCCACGGCAATTTCAGGTTAGCCGGAATCGCATCTTTCTATCGTCATTGCCGGGCTTGACCCACGGCTGTCCGGTTCGCGTTTCAGTTCCATTGGAGCGCCATTTGATCTGGGTTGAGGACGGGATCAGTTTCGGGGCCGAGCAGGCGATCGATGCGCCTGCGGTGCATGAGATTGGCGCGGACCAGCCTGGCAAAGGTA
>DATJAC010000269.1:0-5763 GCA_035516655.1 Alphaproteobacteria bacterium
CCTCGAGCAGGAGCGTCTCGAGGATTTTCTCTTCTCCGAGGTGAAGGCAGGCGCACCCCTCTTCGGCACCTATCCGCCGAACGAGGCGACCCTCGCCCGCTACCAGCGCAAGCGGCGCAAGTAGCGCCGGCGCGGGCCGCGCGATGGACAAGAAGCAAATCGCGGACGCGGCCGCCCTCCTCGTGGCGGCCCGGCGGAGTGGGGAGCTCCTCGACGGCTTGCCGCCCGCCTTGCAGCCCAAGTCGGTCGCCGAGGCGCATGCGGTCCAGGACGCGGTCACCAAGATCCTCGGCGAGCGGGGCGGGGGGTGGAAGGCGAACGCGCCGCCCGAGGGCGAGGTGCAGCGCGGCCGCCTCTTCGCCCGGCTCATCTTCGCGAGCCCGGCGCGCATCCCCGCGCGCATCGTCCCGCTCCTAGGCGTCGAGGCCGAGATCGCCTTCCGCTTCACGGCCGATCTGCCGCCCCGTGCGGCGGCCTATGGCCGCGAGGAGGTGGCCGGGAGTGTCACGGCCTTCCCCGCGATCGAGGTCGTCGACAGCCGCTATCGCGATTTCAACGCGCGCAGCTCCCTCGAGCGGCTGGCCGACCACGGCTTGAACGGCGCCTTCGTCGCGGGAGCGGAGGCGCGCGACTGGCGCCGGCTCGACCTCACCTGCCTGCAGTTAACACTCTCGATCGGCGGCAGGACGATCGTCGAGCGCACGGGCGGGCATCCCACGGGCGATCCGCTCGGCACCGCGGTCGCCTTCGTGAACGCAATGCGCGCGATGGGTGGCGTGCATCAGGGCGAGCTCGTCACCACGGGCTCTTGCAGTGGGATGAACTTCGCCAAGCCCGGCGAGCGCGTCGTGGCCAGCTTCGCCGGGCTCGGCGACGCCGAGGTGACCTTCGTCGCGGGATAGAGTCGATTCCGCCGTTACGGAAGCGCCCCCCGCCGCGCGGGGCGCTCAGCCCAGATAGTCGTGCACGACCTTGCCGAGGCCGAGGGTCAGGTCCGAGCGGATGTGGAGGGCCGAGACGATCTCGAGCACGGGCAGCTCGGCCACTGGGGCGAGCGCGTGGGGGGAGAGCGTGAGGCTCGCGGGTCCCGTCCAGGCCCCTTTGACGGTCACGTCCTCGAGATAATATTCGACGAGCTCGCAGATGCGCGCCGTGCCGTCCACGTGGGGGATGATCTTGAGGAGATAGTTGGGGGCGGCGAGTGCTGCCTTGACCGCGGCGCGATCGGCCTCCTTGTGCTTGTAGCCCATCGTCCCGGTCGCGACCCGGACGGGACCGTAGTCGAGGGTACCCACGAGGGTATCGATCTCCGTGCGCAGGGTGGGGTTGGCGAGCTTCTTGGGAAAGCCCCAGAGCTCGCGCCCGCCGGCGATGGGCGGCTCGTCGTTGAGGAACATGCAGTGGCTGTAGCCGCCCTTCTTGCCGCGGAAGACGACGGGGATGACCTGACCGGTCTCGGTGTAGTCGCCGAAGCCCGTCGAATCCGGCATGCGGATGAACTCGTATTTGACGAGCGGGACGTCGAACTCGAGCGGCTCGGGGATCACGGCGCGCAGCCTTGCCGGGTCGGTGCGATAGGTGATGACGAGGAATTCCCGATCGACGAAGCGATAAGGCCCCGGCGGATAGGCGGGGCTGGTGAGCGGCATCGCGAAGGCGGTCTTGCGGACGTCGTCCTCGGTCATGTCTCGTCTCCTCATTCCTCGATTCGTCGCGCGATCCGCAAGGCTGCCGTCGCTCGACTCGCCCGGACCCGGTGCGCGGCGCATTCCTCACTTGCGGGAAATAGGGGCGCTCGGGGCTCGCGCCAAGGGTGCGGGGCCCTATAATGGCCGCGGCGGCTCTGGCCAAGGGGTGCCAACTGTGCTGCACTGGGAGCGAGGACATGCCGAGGATATGAAGGATGCCATGAAAAAGGACACCATCCTCGCCCATAGCGGACGGGACGAGGCCCGCTTCGAGGGCATGGTCAACCCGCCGGTCTACCGGGCCTCGACCATCCTCTTCCCGACGGTCGCGGCCTACGAGGGTCGGAAGGACCATCGCTTCACCAAGCCGGCTTACGGCCGGCTGGGTACCCCGACCACTTTCATGCTGCAGGAGGCGATGGCCGAGCTCGAGGGCGGCTATCGCGCCATGGTGCTGCCCTCGGGCATGGCCGCGATCGCAGCCGCGATCAGCGCCTTCGCAAGCTCCGGCGACCATGTTCTGATGGTCGATTCGGCCTATACGCCGGCGCGCAATTTCTGCGAGGGCCCGCTCAAGCGCGCGGGCGTGGAGACGAGCTACTACGGGCCGCGCATCGGCGCCGGTATCGCTGCCCTCATCCGTCCCAACACGCGCCTCGTCTATTGCGAATCGCCGGGCTCGCTCACCTTCGAGCTCCAGGACATCCCCGCCATCGCCGCAGCAGCGCATGCGCGCGGCATCCCCGTGCTGCACGACAATACCTGGGCGACACCCTATTTCTTCCGCTCCTTCGAGCGCGGCGTCGACGTCTCGATCCATGCCGCCACCAAATACATCGTCGGCCATTCCGACGTCATGCTCGGCATCATCGTGACGAACGAGCCCTATTGGCTCCGGGTGCGCACCGCCGTGGCCGACCTCGGCTATTCCGCGAGCCCGGACGACTGCTATCTGGCACTGCGCGGCTTCCGCACCATGGGCGTGCGCTTGAAGCAGCATTTCGCGAGCACGCTCAAGGTCACGGAATGGCTCGAGCGGCGGCCCGAGGTCCAGCGCGTGCTCTGGCCCGCACTCCCCTCGAGCCCGGACCACGCGCTCTGGCGCCGCGACTTCGCGGGCGCTTCCGGCCTCTTCGGCGTCGAGCTCCACCCGGCCCCGAAAGCCGCGGTCGACGCCCTCATCGACTCGCTCGCCCTCTTCGGCATCGGCTCGAGCTGGGGCGGCTTCGAGAGCCTGGCGACCCCCACCCATCCGGAGGCGTCGCGCACCGCCGTCCCGCTCGAGGCCAAGGGACCGATGCTGCGCTTCCATATCGGCCTCGAGGATCCCGACGACCTCATCGCCGATCTCGCCCAGGGCTTCGAGCATTTCCACAGCGCGCTCGGCGCCGCTGCCGGCGTGCGCCGCGCGGGCGAGTGAGCCTAAGTGCAAGCTTGAACGAGGAGACGCGCGCCATGTCGCTCCAGGACCGCAGGACCGAAGCCGTCGCCGAGACCATCGAGCACGCGCGCGCCACCATCGCGCGCATGGGACTCACCCGCGAGGCGCTCGACCGCATCGCGCCCGAACTCGTGAGCCTGGCGAGCCGCGGCGATCTCTTCCCCGCCGCGCAATTCCCCCTCGGCCCCGACGGATCGAGCAAGGTCTATTACCTGGCCCAGGACCCGAACGGCGAATATGCGATCTACGCCTCGGCGGGGGCCGCCGGCAAGGCGCAGCCGCCGCACAACCACACCACCTGGGCCATCATCTCCGGCGTGCGCGGCACCGAGCATAACGTCGTCTACGAGCGCATCGACAACCGCGCCGTCGAGGGCGAGGGCAAGCTGCGCCATGTGCGCGAGATCCCGGTCCGGAAGGGCACCTCCATCCAGCTCATGCCGGACGATTTCCACACCATCGCGACCGCCGAGCAGGCGCTGCATTTGCATCTCTACGGCTGCAGCCTCGAAGCAATTCCGGAGCGCATCTATTTCAAGGACAGTACGGGGGGTGCCTACAAGCGCTTTCCCGCCAACCCCAACATCACCAGCCCCGTCGTCTCGGCGGCCGAGGTCAAGGCCATGCTGCGCGACGGAGGCGAGTTGGCCCTCCTCGACGTGCGCGAGGAAGGTGTCTTCGGCCAGAGCCACCTGCTCTACGCGGTCAACCTGCCGCTCAGCCAGCTCGAGTTCCGGCTCAAGGCGCTGGTGCCGCGCCGGCGCGCGCGCATCGTACTCTGCGACGGCAACGACGGGCTCGCCGAGCGGGCCGCCGCCAAGCTGCGCGGCTTCGGCTACCAGAACGTCTCCCTCATGACGGGTGGAATCGAGGCCTGGAAAGCGGCCGGCTACGAGCTCTTCAGCGGCGTCTTCGTGCCGAGCAAGGCCTTCGGCGAGGTGATCGAGCATCGCTGCGCCACACCCGGCATCACGGCCCCCGAGCTCAAGGCCAAGCTCGACGCGGGCGAGGACGTCGTCGTCCTCGACAGCCGGCCGCTCGACGAATTCACCGTCATGAGCATCCCGGGCGGCATCGATTGCCCGGGGGCCGAGCTCGTCTACCGGGTCCACGAGGCCGTGAAATCGCCAAAGACCCTCGTCGTCGTCAATTGCGCCGGGCGCACGCGCAGCATCATCGGCGCCCAGTCGCTCATCAACGCCGGCCTCGAGAATCCCGTCGTCGCCTTGCGGAACGGCACCATGGGCTGGCATCTCGCGGGCTTCAAGGTGGCGCGCGGCGCGACGCAGCAGGCGCCCCGGCCGGGGCCGGAAGCGCTTCTCAAGGCGCGCGAAGCCGCCGCTCGCGTGGCAGCGCGTTTCGGCGTACGCACGATCGGCACGGCCGAGCTCGCGCGCTTCAGGGTCGAGGCCGACCGGCGCTCGCTCTATTGCTTCGACGTGCGCGATCCCGAGGCTTATCGCCGCGGCCACCGCCACGGCTGGCGCTCGGCCCCCGGCGGCCAGCTCGTGCAGTCGACCGACAGCTACGTCGGCGTGCGCAACGCGCGCCTGGTCCTCGCCGACGACGACGGCGTGCAGGCCCCCATGACCGCCTCCTGGCTCATGCAGCTGGGCGCGGGCGAGGCCTATGTGCTGAGCGAAGACAAGCACGCAGGCGAGCGCGTTGCCGGCGACGAGGTCGGGGACGTCCTCGGCCTCGAGGCGGAGATGTGCGAGACGATCGAGCCTGCGGCCCTTGCCGAGGCGCTCGCGCGCGGCGAGACCGTACTCGTCGACCTCGATACCAGCATCAATTATCGCGAGGGCCATATCGCCGAGGCCTGGTGGGCGGTGCGCGCGCGCCTCGCCGAGGCGCTGCCGAAGCTGCCCAAGGCGGGGATGCTGGTGCTGACCTCGGCCGACGGCAGGCTGGCGCGGCTCGCCGCCCCGGAGGCCGCGAAGCTCTTCCCAGGTCCGGTCAAGGCGTTGGCCGGCGGGACGGCGGCCTGGCGGGCGAGCGCTCGGCCGTTAGCTTCGGGCGAGGGGCACCTCGCCGATCGCCCCGACGACGTCTGGGCCAAGCCCTATCACCGCGACCTCGGGGTCGACGAGGCGATGCGGCAGTATCTCGCCTGGGAGACGAACCTCGTGGCGCAAATCGAGCGCGACGGCGACGCGCCCTTCCTGGCGCGATGACCGTCGGCCCGATCCCGCGCGCATGAGCGAGGTTGGCACCCTCCTCCGCGACACCGCCGATCGTCTCTTCGCGGACCATTGCGACCGTGCCACCCTCGAGCGCGCCGAGGCGGGCATCTGGCCGGAAGCGCTGTGGCGCGCACTCGAGGACGCGGGCTTTCCCAAGGCCCTTCTGCCCGAAGCGTCGGGCGGGGCCGGCATCGCGGTCGCGGACGCTCTCGCCCTCGTGCGCAGTGCGGCCAGGCATTCGGCGCCGGTTCCGCTTGGGGAGACCATGCTGGCCGCGCGCGTGCTGGCGGCGGCCGGGCTCCCGGTACCTCAAGGGCCGCTTACCTTGGCCCCGGTCAACCGCAGCGACCGCCTGGTCCTCGCGCGGCAAAGCGGCGGCTGGCGCCTCTCCGGCCGCGCGCACCGCGTGCCCTGGGCGCGGCAAGCGGCGGCCCTCGTCCTCGTCGTC
>DATJAC010000270.1:0-14432 GCA_035516655.1 Alphaproteobacteria bacterium
CGTAGAGCTGTTCGGCCGAAATGCCGGGCCGGTATTCCTCCTTCAAGGCCTGATCGACGAGGTCGCGGCACGCCGCGAGCGCCTCCTCCAACGTGGCGTAGATGCCATGCTCCCGGCGCTCCTCCGGGTCCTGGTAATGGAAGTTGTCGTCGACCGTCACTTTATATCGGGGCATGCAGGAAGCCTCGAACCGTCTTCCCTCGCCGGCTTGCGGGGCCAAGCCGCGAAGCGGCCGGGCGAGGGACAGCGCTCCGCCCGCTACCGGTTCATCCGGTGGTCGACGAGGTCGGTGACGACGGTGGGGTCGGCGAGGGTGCTGGTGTCGCCGAGGGCGGAGTGCTCGTTGGCGGCGATCTTGCGCAGGATGCGGCGCATGATCTTGCCCGAGCGCGTCTTGGGCAGGCTCGGCGCCCATTGGATGAGGTCGGGCGAGGCGATCGGCCCGATCTCCTTGCGCACCCACTGCACGAGCTCCTTGCGCAAGGTCTCGGTCGGATCGACGCCGACGTTCAAGGTGACGTAGGCATAAATACCCTGGCCCTTGAGGTCGTGGGGATAGCCGACGACCGCGGCCTCGGCCACCTTGGCATGGGCCACGAGGGCACTCTCGATCTCGGCCGTGCCCAGGCGGTGGCCGGCCACGTTGATCACGTCGTCGACGCGCCCCGTGATCCAGTAATAGCCGTCCGCGTCGCGCCGGCAGCCGTCGCCGGTGAAATAATAGCCCTTGAAGGTCGAGAAATAGGTCTGCACGAAGCGCTCATGGTCGCGGAAGACGGTGCGCATGAGGCCGGGCCAGGCGTCCGCGATGCAGAGATTGCCCTCGCATGCGCCTTCCAGCACGGTGCCGTCGCCGTCGACGACGATGGGCTTGACGCCGAAGAAGGGCCGCGTCGCCGAGCCCGGCTTGAGTGCCGTCGCCCCCGGCAGCGGGGTGATGAGAATTCCGCCCGTCTCCGTCTGCCACCAGGTGTCGACGATGGGCGCACGACCCTCGCCCACCACCTTGTGATACCAGAGCCAGGCCTCGGGATTGATCGGCTCGCCGACCGTGCCCAAGAGGCGGATCGAGGCGCGCGAGGTCTTCTTGACCGGCCCGTCGCCCTCGCGCATGAGCGCACGGATGGCGGTGGGGGCGGTATAGAAGATGTTGACCTTGTGCTTGTCGCACACCTGCCAGAAGCGCGAGGCGTCGGGATAGTTGGGAACACCCTCGAACATCACGCTGGTCGCCCCATTGGCGAGCGGGCCGTAGAGGATGTAGCTATGGCCCGTGACCCAGCCCACGTCGGCGGTGCACCAATAGATGTCGCCCTCGTGATAGTCGAAGACGTATTGGTGGGTGAACGAGGCGAAGACGAGATAGCCGCCCGTGGTGTGGAGCACCCCCTTGGGCTTACCGGTCGAGCCCGAGGTATAGAGGATGAAGAGCGGATCCTCGGCGTCGAGCGCCTCGGCGGCACAGTCGGGCGAAGCCTTCGCCATCAGCTCGTGCCACCAATGGTCGCGTCCCGCCTGCCAGCCGACCTTCTCTCCGGTGCGGCGGAAGACGATCACGTCCTTGACCGTGGGGCAGCTCTTGAGCGCCTCGTCGGCATTGGCCTTGAGCGGGACCTTGCGCCCGCCGCGCAGGCCCTCGTCGGCGGTGATCAGGAGGTTCGAATCGCAGTCCTGCATGCGGCCCGCGAGCGAGTCCGGCGAGAAGCCGCCGAACACCACCGAGTGGATGGCGCCGATGCGCGCGCAGGCGAGCATGGCGACCGCGGCCTCGGGGATCATCGGCATGTAGATGGTGATGCGGTCGCCCTTCTTGACGCCCAAGCCCTTCATCACGTTGGCGAGCTTGCAAGTCTCGCGGTGGAGCTCCCTGTAGCTGATGTGGCGAGAGTCCTTGGGATCGTCGCCCTCCCACAGGATCGCGGTCTGCTCGCCGCGCGTCTTCAGGTGACGGTCGAGGCAGTTGTGGGAGGCGTTGAGCTTGCCGTCATAGAACCAGCGGATATGCACCTTGCCGGTGAAGGAGCAGTCCTTGACTTTGCTGTAGGGCTTGAACCAGTCGAGGCGCTTGCCGTGCTCGCCCCAGAAGTCCTCGGGATCGGCGATCGAGTGCTCGTAGAGGCGGTGATATTTCGTCTCGTCGCACCAGGCCTTCTTGGCCCAAGTCCCGGGTACGGGGAAAAGCTGATTGTCCATGGCGCTTCCTCGAGCGGCTGTTTCTATGCTTGGCCGGATTATCCCGGATCGCTCCCTGCGAGACAAGCGAGGCCACGCGGTGGCAGCGGGCCACGCGGTGGCAGCGGGCCGCACGGCGGCCGCGGGCCGCACGCGGGCCGCGGCTCACGTGCCGGCACCTTCGTCGGGCAGGCGTTCGAGCAGCACCTCGCCGTCCTTGAGGGCCAAGGCCAGCTTGGCGAGCGAGCGGCCCTGGCAGGGGCCGGTGAAGCAGTAGCCGTCGTAGACGCGGAAGCGGGCACCATGGGTCATGCACAGGATGTGGCGCTTGTCCGTCGTCATGAAGCGGTCGGGGACCATGTCGAGCGGCGTGCCGATGTGGGGGCAGCTGTTGACGTAGCCGTGCACCCTCGTCCCCTGGCGTACCACGAAGATGAGCCTGCGTGCCTCGCCTTGGCCGAGGGCTAAGCCGATCCCCTCGCCCTCGGGGATCTCCTCGAGCCGGCAGAGCCTCTGCGGGAGTACTGCTTCGCTCATGCCTCGATGCCGGCCATCGAGCATAGCAGGCGCCACGCTGCCTCGCCGACGGGGACGACGGAGAGGCGCGAATGGCGCACCAGCAGGAAGTCGGCGAAGTTCGGGTCCGCCTTGATCGCGGCGAGCGTCACGGGGCGCTTGACCGGCTCGAGTGCCTTCACCTCGACCATGCCGAAGCGCCCGCTCGCATCGCTCGGGTCGGGCCGGTAGAGACCCGAGACCTCGAGCACGCCGACGATGCGCCGCTCCTCGCCGGAGTGATAGAAGAAGCCGCGTTCGCCGAGCTTCATCGCCTTCATGTTGTTGGCGGCCTGGTGGTTGCGCACGCCGTCCCAGGCGGTCGTGCGGCTTTTGACCAGATCGTCCCAGGAAAAGCTCTCGGGCTCGGACTTGAAGAGCCAATGGGCCATGTTGCCTCGCTGCGCTAATTGGCGACTTCTAACTTATGCGCTTCGCGCGATCCAGGGCGGCCTAGCGCTCGCTCTTGAAGGGGCGCGCCAGGAGGCCTGCGATGGTCGCATCGATCTCCGCCCCCTCGTGCAGGATGAGTGCCACCGCGCGCGAGATCGGCATCTCCACCCCGAGGCGGCGCGCGAGCTCCACGACCGAGGGCGCGGTCGCCACACCCTCGGCCACGGAGCGGCGCTCGCCGAGCACGTCGGCGAGCCGGCGGCCCTCGCCGAGTGCCTGGCCGAGGGAGAAGTTGCGCGACTGGAGCGCGTTGCAGGTGAGGGTCAGATCGCCGAGCCCCGAGAGGCCCATGAAGGTCTCGGCCTTGGCCCCCTTGGCGAGCCCCAGGCGCGCCATCTCGGCGAGGCCGCGCGTGATGAGGGCCGCGCGCGCGTTGTCGCCGAGCTTCCGTCCGGCGACGATGCCGCAGGCGATCGCGATCACGTTCTTGACCGCCCCGCCGATCTCCGCCCCCACCGGATCGTCGGAGAGATAGAGTCGCAGCGCCGCACTGCCGAGGGTCGCCACGAGCTCCGGGCCGAGGACCGCATCGCGCGTGGCAAGGGTCAAGGCCGTGGGCAGGCCGGCCGCCACCTCCTTGGCGAAGCTCGGCCCCGAGAGGACGGCTTGCCGA
This sequence comes from Alphaproteobacteria bacterium, assembly GCA_035516655.1. Classification (GTDB taxonomy): domain Bacteria; phylum Pseudomonadota; class Alphaproteobacteria; order JACZXZ01; family JACZXZ01; genus DASPPM01. Next base: position 3,794 of record DATJAC010000270.1, read on the forward strand.
GGCTGCGGCAGGATTTCGGCGACGATCTCGCTCATCAAGGCGGCACTCCGCTCTTCGATCCCCTTGGTGCAGACGACGAGCGGGACGCGCCTGTCCCAATGGGGGGCGAGCCCGAGCACGGCCTCGCGCAAATGCTGGGCCGGGGTCGCGAGCAGGAGGAGGTCCGCGTCCGCCACCCTCGCGAGCAGGCGCTCGGCACGGATGGCAGGATCGAGGGCGACGCCGGGAAGGTAGAGCGCGTTGGCGTGGGTGCCGTTGATGGCGTCGACGACCTCGGCCTCATAGGCCCAGATGCGCACCGCGCGCCCGTTCTTGTGGAGGACCAAGGCGAGTGCCGTGCCCCAGGCCCCAGCACCCACGATGCCGATCCGCCGCATGCCTTCAACCATGGCAGGAGCAATCGCCGAAATCGCCGCGCGAGGCAAGCCTCGATGGGTACCAGCGATACCGGATTCGTGGGTCGGATGCACACCCCCCTCCCTACCCTCCCCCTTGAAGGGGGCTCGAGCCGCGAAGCGGATCGAGGGGTGGGGGTGACGCGCAGATTCTTGCAGGCTGACACCAGACCGTCCGACGGGACGGCCATCGCGACGATGGCCTACGCCTTCACCCCCGCACCGATCGCCTTGGGCGCATCGGGGTCGAGCGGCCAGCGCGGGCGCGGGGCGAAGTCGAGGCCATCGATCAGGCCGAGCTTGAGGCGCTCGATGCCGGCCCAGGCGATCATGGCGGCGTTGTCGGTGCAAAGCTCTTGGGGCGGGGCGAGGAAAGCGAAGCCCGCTTCGGCCGCGGTCGCAGCCAGACGTTGGCGCAAGGCCGCGTTCGCGGCAACTCCGCCCGCGGCGACGAGGGTGCGCCCTTGCGGATAGCGGGCCCGGAAAATGGCGAGGGCATGGCGGGTGCGGTCGGCGAGCACGTCGGCGACGGCCGCCTGGAAGCCGGCGGCGAGATCCGCGACGGCCGCGGGCGCGAGGCTGACACTGGCGTCACCCCCGCCGGGGGCGATCGCCTGGCGCATGGCGGTCTTGAGGCCCGAGAAGGAGAAGTCGCAGCCGGGGCGGCCGAGGAGCGGGCGGGGGAGGCGATATGCGCGCGCGTTCCCCGCGCGGGCGGCTGCTTCGATCGCGGGTCCGCCGGGAAAGCCAAGGCCCAAGAGCTTGGCGCATTTGTCGAAGGCTTCGCCGACCGCATCGTCGAGGGTGGTGCCGAGCCGGCGATAGTGTCCCACTCCTTCGACGGCGAGGAGCTGGCAATGCCCGCCCGAAACGAGGAGGAGGAGATAGGGAAAATCGAGGTCGGCGATGAGGCGGGCCGAGAGCGCATGACCCTCGAGGTGATTGACGGCGAGGAAGGGCTTGGACGTTACGGCCGCGATCGCCTTCGCCATGGTGACGCCGACGATGACGCCGCCGATGAGGCCGGGCCCGCCGGTGGCCGCGACGGCGTCGAGGGCCGCGAACTCGACTCCGGCCGCCGCCATCGCGTCCGCGATCAGGCGATCGAGCTCCTCGAGGTGCGCGCGTGCGGCGATCTCGGGCACCACGCCGCCGAAACGCCGGTGGGCTGCGAGTTGGGAGACGAGGCGCTCGGCGAGAATGCTGCGGTCACAGCACACCACCGCCGCCGCCGTCTCGTCGCAGCTCGTCTCGATGCCAAGCACGATCATGGGAGCGGGAGTTTAAGGTGAAACGGGGGGCCGCCGCACCAGCTCTTTTCTTTGGGCGCGCAACAAGGTAGAGCTTCGTGATGCGGGTCCTCATCACGCGCCCCCGCGAGGAAGCGCAAGCCCTCGCCGCCCTGCTCGCGGCGCGCGGCATCGACACCCTGATCGACCCGCTCCTCGAGATAAAGTCCGCCCCTCCCGCAGCACTCCCGCTCGAGGGCGTGCAGGCGCTCCTCTTCACCTCGGCCAACGGCCTGCGCGCTTTCGCCGAGCGCCAGGCCACGCGCACGCTTCCCGTCTATGCGGTGGGCGCGCGCACGGCCGAGCTCGCGCGCAGTCTCGGCTTCACGACCGTCGAGAGTGCGGATGGGGCCGCAGCCGATTTGGCGCGCCTGGTCCAGGCGAGGCTCGACCCTCGCGGCGGCACGCTCCTCCACTGTGCCGGTGCCGTGGTCAAGGACGAGCTCGCGGCCCTGCTCCTCGCCGCCGGCTTCGCCGTCCGCCGCACGGTACTCTACGAGGCGATTCCGGCCGCAGCCCTGCTGCCCGCGACCGAGCGCGCCCTCGCCACGGGCGCGCTCGCCGCCGTCCTGTTTTTTTCCCCCCGCACGGCGGCGACCTTTGTTAGTCTCGCGCGAGCCGCGGGCTTGGACAGCGCATGCGCGCACCTCTCTGCCGTGTGCTTGAGCCCGGCGGTCGCCGAGGAGGCGGGAGCACTCGCCTGGCGCCGGCGTCTCACCGCCGCCCGGCCCGAGCAGAGCGCGCTCCTCGAGCTGGTGAGCGCTGAGCAGATCGGGGACAGGGTGGCGGAGCGGGCAGGCGCAGAGCCGGAGGAGACAGGCGAAAGCCAAGTGCGGCGCGCCATCCGCGCCTTCGGCGGCGTGCGCCCGATGGCAACCCGACTGGGCGTGCCGGCGACGACCGTGCAGGGCTGGAAGGAGCGCGGCCATATTCCGGCGGCACGAGTAGCCGACGTCCTTGCCGCCGCCGCGACGCACGGCGTGCCGCTCACCGCCGCCGATCTCGCGGCGGCAGCGGCCGAGCCGCCGGCCCCGCGTCCCGCCTCCGCGGCGGAAGCGCGCGCCGCAGCGCAGCCGATCCCTTCCGTCGCAGCGCCGGCGCCAAGCGCGCCTCGCGTCGCGGCGGAGGTGCAGCCGGGTGCCGGATCGCCGCGCGAGCGCGGCCCCGTCTTGGCACTCTGGGCGATCGCCCTTGCCGCCCTCGTCCTCGCGGCCGCAATGACCCTGCCGCTCTGGGCCCCGCTCCTCGGTCTCGCGCAAAAGCCCGCGGCAGCGCCGCCCGCCGCTGCCGGCGATGCGACACTTGTCCGCGAGCTCGGCAGTCTCGCCACGAGTCTCGGGGCCATCGAGGCGCGCCTCGGCAATCTCGAGACGCAGACAAAAAGTGCCGTCGCAAGCCCGCCCGCGAAAGTGCCGGCTGCTGCGGCGCCGGCAGCTCCATCCGCGCCGCTTGCCGAGGAGCTTGCGGCGAGCGAGCGGCGCGTGACCGCCCTCGAGCGCACGGTCGCCGAGCTCGCGAGCCGGCCGCCGCCGCCGACGGCGGACGCCGCGGGCGCTGCGGCTGACACGGCGGCAGAACTCGCGTCGCTCACCAAGCGCGTGGCGGAGCTCGAGCACGACAATGGAGCGCTCGCCGAGGAGCGCAAGGCCACGGAGCAACGCCTCGCCGCCCTCGAGGCCGAGCTCAAGCGCATAGCGGCAGTCGACGTGCGCCGTGCCGCCCTGGTCCTTGCCATCTCCCAATTGCGCGAGGCCCTTGCGCGCTCGCAGCCCTACGACAAGGCGCTGGCGGAACTTACAGCATTCGCCGCCGGCGACGGCGAGCTCGAAGCCGCGGTCGCGGCCCTCAAGCCGACGGCGGCCACGGGTGTGGCGACCGTAGGCGAGCTCGCGGAGCGCTTCGATGGCGCAGCACTTGCCGCTGCCCGGGCCGCGATCGTATCGCGTCGCCCCGGCTGGATCGGCGAGACCCTCACGCGCTTGCAGCGCCTCGTCGTCGTCCGCCACACGGGTGCCCTCGCCGGCAACGGCACCGACGCCGTCCTCGCCCGTGCCGAGGTCGAGCTCAAGGCGGGCCAGCTTGCGGCGGCCACGGCCGTTCTCGACGGGCTCGACGGTCCGGCGGCCGAGGCCATGCGGCCATGGCTCGCGAGTGCCAAGGCGCGGCTCGCGGCGGATGCAGCCCTCGCTGCCCTTTCGGCCCGCGCGACCGCGCGCCTCGGCGAGGGTCCCTCATGAGTGCCGGGTGAGCGATGGTGCGGGCGACCCTGGCACTCGTCCTCGCCGCCGTCTTCGCCGCAGCCGTCGCCTGGCTCGCCGATCACGCCGGAACCGTCACCCTCCATTGGCAGACCATCCGCATCGATACCTCGATCGCCGTCCTGGTAACGGCCGTGGCCCTCTTCGCCGCCGCCGTTGCCCTCCTCTGGCAGCTCTGGCGCTGGCTCATGCGCGCCCCGCGGAGTTTTCGGCGCTTCCGCCGCGAGCAACGCCGCCTCAAGGGCTATAAGGCGTTGACGCAAGGCATGGTCGCGGTCGCGGCGGGGGACGCGCGCGAGGCGCAGCGCCAGGCGCGCCGCGCCGACGTGCTCCTGAACGAGCCGCCGCTCACCATGCTGCTCTCGGCCCAGGCGGCCCAGCTCAACGGCGACGAGGCGGCGGCCGAGCGCTATTTCCGGACCATGCTCGAGCGGCGCGAGACCGAGTTCCTCGGCCTGCGCGGCCTCATCATGCAGGCGTCGAAGAAGGGCGATACCGCCGGTGCGCTGACGCTCGCGCGCCGGGCCAAGGGGCTGCGGCCGGAGACGGGCTGGGTGCTCGCGACCCTCTACGAGCTCGAGGCGCGCGCGGGCGAGTGGCGCGAGGCCGAGGAGACGGCACGGGTTGCGGTGCGGAGCGGGACCATGAGCCCGTCGGAGGGTGCGCGCAAGCGCGCCCTCGCTTTCTACGAGGAGAGCGAGCTTGCGGCGACAGCGGGCAAGCCCGAGGCCGCCCTGGCTTCGGCGCGCAAGGCCTTGCGGCTCGATCCCGTCTTCCTGCCGGCAGCCCTCGCGGCGGCGGAGCTCCTGGCACGGCGGGGCAAGCGCCGGCGCGCCGAGCGCGTGCTCGAGGCCGCGTGGGTGAATGCGCCGCACCCGGCGTTGGTCGAGCCCTATCTCGCCCTCGGCGGCGAGGCGGAGCCGCTCGCGCGCCTGATGCGCGTGCAGCGGCTGGTGGCACGGCGGCCGGCCCATCGCGAGAGCTGGCTCGCCCTCGCCGAGGCGGCCTTGGCTGCCCGTCTCTGGGGCGAGGCGCGGCGGGCGCTCGAGCGCCTGCGCCGCGACGGGGGAGCTCACGAGAGCGCCGGGGTCTGCCGCCTCTGGGCGCGGCTCGAGGAGGGCGAGCACGGCGACGCTGCCGCAGCGAGGGACTGGCTCGCCCGCGCAGCCGTTGCCGAGCCCGAGGCGCAATGGGTCTGCGCGCGCTGCGGGGCGGCCCATAGTAGCTGGGCGCCCTTCTGTGGAATTTGCAGCACCTACGACGCGCTGGCTTGGCGCAGCCCCTCGCACGCGGTCCCGCTGCCGATGGGAGGAGCTCAGGAGGCGGGCGTCCCCTTGCCCCGGGCCGCAGCGGCAAGCTCGAGCCCGGCGCGCGAGGCGCCGCGGCCCGCCGAGGCGGTGACCGACACAGGGACGTGAGCCTCAGTTCCTTGTCCGGCTAAGCATGCCGTCCTCGAGCTCGACCACGACGGGGCAGTGATCCGAGAGGCTCGCGTAGGCGGCGGGTCGCGCATTCACCAGCCAGGGCGAGATCGGAGCACAGCGTGCTACGGCGCAGTAGCCGCTGACCCCCGTGCCCTCGGCCGAGACCCTGCCCATGGCCCGGCTCGCCAGCACATGGTCGAGCTCGCCTCCCCGTCCGCGGTAATATTCGCTGCAGGCGGGGGCGGCCCCCTCGCCGAGGGCGGGGGCCGCGGCCGAGGCGAGCGAGAGGAGGCCGCGCACCTCCGCCGCCGCCGAGCCGCGTGCGCCGTCGCCCATGGTATTGAAATCGCCGAGCAGGATGAGGCGCTCAGCACCCGGGCCGAGTGCTGCCGTCGCTGCGGCCAAGCGTGCGAGGGCGGCGGCGCGCTCGGCCGCGTCCGCGGGCCGCGCCCCGCTCTTCAAATGCACCACGAGCGCGTGGAAACCTGCGCTCGCACCGGCGGCGGGCAGGAAATAGCCGTGCCGTCCGGGCCGGAGCCAGCCGGCACAGGGCTCCTCGGGCCCGCGCGCGCGGGCATTGAGCGCCCAGGCGTCCTCCGCCGCGGCCAGGCGCAAGCGCGCCCCGTTCCAGAGGAAGCCGACATGCTGGCTGGCTTTTGCGCCGCAGCGCTGGAGATCGACCTGCCAGGGGGCGCCGGTCAGCCGTGCGAGCTCGGCCAGGAGCTCGCCCATGCGCGCGCGTGCGCGATCGCTGTCGCGGATCTCGGAGACGCCGAGGAGGTCGAGGTTGAGCCAGGCGATGGTACAGGCAAGCCAGCCGATGTCGGTGTGATCGGGGAACCATTCGATGTTCCAGGCGGCGACCCTGAGCCGCGCCGCGCTACCGTCCGGCGCGAGCCGGCGGTGCTCGCGCTCGACCACGTCGCGGCAGGAGGAGGCACTCGCCCACACGCGCGTCTCCTCGGTCCCTGCCGGTGCCGCCGGCGGGGTCGGCGCGGCCGGTGCCGCCGCCGCGGCGATGCCGAGGAGTGCCCCCGCAAAGAGCGCCGCGGCGAGGAGAGCGAGGGCCCGCAGCGGAAGGCGGGCCCGGCGGAAGGGCGAGGCAAGGGTCATGGGCGGCACTCCGAAAGGTTCAACGACCGCTGTGAAATTCTACCGTAAATTGTAAGATAAAATATCTTGAATTACAACTGTTGGGCGCGAGGGAGCCGGTCATCGCGTGAGCCGGCGGGAGGGCGTGCGGCGGGCAGGGCGGGTTGACGACGCCGCACTCCGAGGGTAGCTTCGGCGCGCTCGTCGAGGAGCGGTGCGGCTTGCCTGGCGCGAGGAGGCGGCACCCGACCCCCCAAGGCGGAGGCACCCGGTCCTTCCGCCCCCCGGCGCCGACGTAGCTCAGGGGTAGAGCAACTGATTCGTAATCAGTAGGTCCACAGTTCAAATCTGTGCGTCGGCACCATTATTTCGATAGGTCGGACGACAAGCGGTCGCCGCGCCGATGAATCGGTCATCGTCCGGACAAGACGCGAATGATGCTGTCTCGCAGGCGCACGCTTGCAGCGCGGTCGAAATGGCGGCCGCGGGTCCTTCCCAGGGCAACGATATCCGCGGGGTTTCGCGACCCCGGCCTTTGTGCGTCGGGCGTAAGAAAAACGTGCTGCCGCTGCTTCTTCTTGAACGATGAGGGCGCGAACCAAAACAAACGGACCGAGTATGAAATGCGCCTTACCTACTCGGCCGCCATTTTCCGCCCTACGCCGGCCCGGAAAACGCAGCCGAAAACCGTAACGGATAGCCTGACTGATCCGACGACTGTCCGTTGCTCGGGAGTGAAGCGGTCACAACGCGGACATGCCGCTACGGTCGAGTTTGACCCACCAGAGACATGCGGCGAGCCATCGAGCGCCCGCAAGCAAGCCGGACCGTTCATTAACGTGTCATGCGATACCGCAGTCGGTCTCGTTCGCCGTCAAGGAGCGTCGATGTCCCCGGGTCGCCCGCCGCGAAAATGACCACGACGGTGCCGGAGGCGCGATAAATGCAGAGGATATAGACACGGATCGGCCCCTTTGCGCCGCTTTGAACCCATTCGGGGCCCTGCCGAATGTCGCCCCAACCTTCCCTGACCAGCGCGTGCTGCGTCTTCTCCGAGCACACCTCTCGCGGATAGGCCATCTCATCCGACGACAATGAAGTGTCGACGGCGAAGGCCGGGGTCGCCGCCCCAGCGAGGATCATTGCGACTGCGCCGGCGAGAGCCCAGCGGAAGATGGTCATAACGTTAGCTCCTTGTGACGTGAGCACCCGGGCTATCGCCGGGGTGCGACAACCGACGACTCATACTCGGCCACTGGCGCACGGCATTGATTTGAATCATATGCGGGCCGCGGAGCCGGTCACGTATTTGGGACCCGATGCGGTGTGCCGGCCGATCTGCCGATCGAGATGGCAACCCATCGCGCCCGGCCATGGTCGAAGTGGCGAAACGTCAGGCTGCCAAGACCGCGCTTGCGCATGTCCGTTGACCTCAACCGCATTACGCTGGCGCGCCGCCGTCCTGTGCCATCGCCGTCCGCCCGTTCCTCGCCCCGCAAAGCAGCGACCGGCATTCCAAGGCGCCTGCGCGCGCCTGTGACCGCGCTCACAGACGCTGTGTGATGCCGGTCATATCCCGCCCGCCAGGGGTGCATTAGGCTTGGGCTCAAGATTGAACCGCCGCCGAGCGATGACCCGATCGAGGGAGACATCTTCGGAGGCCGAAAACAGGGACGACGGTAATGACCAAGCGCGATATGTACTCCTCCTGGCTCCTCGTCGCGGCGATGCTCTGCGCGATGGCGATCTGACGGGCTCTCAAAGGGCCGGTTCCCGCGTTAACGCTGGCCGCACCCGCCTCGCTTCGCGGGGCGCTGTGGGACACGCGCTTCGACGAGATCATTGCCAAGGTCTGGCAACGAAACCACCCCGTCGGGCGTTAATATCGTGCGTATAGCCGACGGAAATCAGGTTGAACACGAAGGTGGCAATGCATGTCGCACAAGCTCCGGCGGAGCGGAACTTTGAGGAACGGACCGTGGTTGCTCTCGCACGGTTCGGTAACGCGGCGCTTTTGAGTGGGCAACATTATACCTGACAAACCTCGCCCCAAGGGCCGGATTATGGCCGTAGCTTAGAGGTGCGGTCATGGCGAGCGTTCTAAGCGAGATCTACTTCCACGAGGAATGGGCGGCTTTTGAGGCCCTGGAACGGATCGTTTGGCCGGACGGTCCCGCTTGTCCTCATTGCGGCGCTACGGACCGTCTCAATCGGTTAGCCGTTCAAAGATCGAAAGCAAGCAAGAAACACCCCAATGGGCGCCCCGTATACGGCCTGTGGAAGTGCTATCACTGCAAGGGTCAGTTCACGGTTCGCAAGGGGACCGTTTTCGAGCGAAGCCATGTCGATCTTCATATTTGGTTTCAAGCGGCGCATCTCTTGTGCAACAGCCAGAAGGGCATTAGCAGCAATAAACTCCATCGCGTCTTGGGCGTGGCGCCGAAAACGGCTTGGTTCATGTCCCATAGGCTTCGAGAAGCTATGCGCGCAGGAAGATTGCCCTGCCGCTACGCGGCGGACGGAACAAGGTTGTCGACGCAGATGAGACATGCATCGACGGAAAGGACAGAAACAAACGCGCCAACGAGCGTATTCGCAAACCCCTCTGCCCGTGGAATGTGACGGAGCCGAGACATGCTAGACCGAACGCCGAAGCCCTGCCAAAACAGTCGGCAGAAAGGGCGAGGAAAAATGGAGCGAAATCTCGCAAACAGAACTCTCGCTGACACCCAGCAGCGCAGCCGGTTCATCAACGCGGCGCGCGAGCTCGGCTGCGACGATGACGCCGCGAGCTTTGAGGCGAAGCTAGGGAAGATCGCGAAGGCGAAGACGGCGCCCAAACGCGACAGCCGCGAGCCTCGCGTATCCAAAACTCAAATTTTAGGATTTTGGCGTTGAAGCAGAAGTCGCACCGAATGCGCAGCCTGGAAGGTTGATCGACTTTAAAACAACAAAATGCCGCAAAGCGGATATGCCTGTTCCTGGCACGCTCTGAGCATTGAAGAAGGGGCAAGGCTGCCTGCTTTGCCCCCATAAATCAGACGTCGACTTGTTCAGCTCTGGCGAGGGCACCATCGACCTCGGTCCCGAGGGAACGGACGGTGCGCTCGATCTTCGTATGTCCCGGTGGCTATAAGGGCGAGGAAATCATGGCAATTAAATGGTTGGCAAACACGCCCAGCGCCCTGTGTGAAGCTTTTTGAGACTCCGCCACACTTCCCAGCCGGCCGCCGCTGAAAATTTGCCCGCATGATATTTGGCCGTGATCATAGCGGCCGAGTCGGTATCAGCTTCCATGTCGAAGCCGGCAAAGATTTGATTGCTACGGTCCAAGAGATAAAGCCGGTAATGGGCCATTGGCATCCCGCTTCCGTTCGATCCAGGATGGAAAGGAAATTCAAGGCACACTGTTCAAAATTGAACACTATCGGATTTATTAACGATCCTCAGGCTTGGGTTTCGGTGCGCGCCTGGGCGAGGGGACCTTCCACGGATTGGCCGCGCTCCGCGCTTGGCCGCCGCCGCCCCCCTCTCAAGTGACGGCAAGAGATTCAAGTTGGCACTTCTGCGACGAGTAGTTTCGGCGAACGTGAGTCCGGTTCCGGCCTCTTAACGGAAATGGATCGGCCGGCTGGTCACTTCGCACTTTGACCCAATTCGGACTCATGGTTTCCTCCGTTCAACGAAAGCCGAGACGACATAATCCTCAATTCATCGCCCAGACTCCCACGTCTTGATGGGCTTGCGGCTCTCCGGTCGGCTAGCCACGCTTCGATTTGGTTCTTTCCCCGCGCCTGCAGCAGTAGTGCCAAGTCCGCCCATTCGTCATCGGTCAGATCGCTTCCGTAGCGTGGGTGCTCCCGGCTATGCTGTCGTCGGGTGATTGGAGTCAAAATGGTGCCCTCCGATTTGTCTTGGGAGACTGCTTGGAATTCCGGCGCAAACCCCTTGGGGCGAGGTTCCCCTTGGCGGCGCCACAGCCGGTGACCGCGAGGTCCAGCAATGTCCACTGAGATTACCAATTGGTTGCGCGGTCTGGGGCTCGAACAATATGCCCCGGCATTCAACGACAACGACATCGACGGAGACGTTCTATCCGAGTTGACCGCCGATGATCTGATTGGCCTCGGTGTCACCTCGATCGGCCATCGCCGCAAGCTATTGGCTGCGATCTCGGCCTT
>DATJAC010000271.1:0-5618 GCA_035516655.1 Alphaproteobacteria bacterium
GATCAAGGGCATCGCCGAGGGTTGCCGCGAAGCCGGTTGCGCGCTCGTCGGCGGCGAGACCGCGGAGATGCCGGGGATGTACCAGGGGGCCGACTACGACCTTGCGGGCTTCGCCCTCGGGGCCGTCGAGCGCGGGCGGGCGCTGCCGCAGGAGGGCATCGCCGCCGGCGACGCGGTCCTCGGGCTCGCGGCCTCGGGCGTTCATTCGAACGGCTTCTCGCTGGTGCGGCGGATCGTCGAGGAGTGCGGTCTTTCCTACCGGGATCCGGCACCCTTCGCGGCGGGCGGCTCGCTCGGCGAGGCCCTCCTGACGCCGACGCGCATCTACGTGAAGAGCTGCCTCAGCGCCGTGCGCGCCGGGAAGCTTCTGGCCCTCGCCCACATCACCGGCGGCGGGCTCATCGAGAACATCCCGCGCGTGCTGCCGCGGGGTCTTGCGGTCGAGCTCGACGCCGAGCGCTGGCCGCTCCCGCCGGTGTTCCGCTGGCTCAAGGAGAGTGCGAAAATCCCGGGCGCCGAGCTCGCGCGCACCTTCAATTGCGGCATCGGCATGGTCGCGATCGCCCACCCCGCCGACGCCGCCGAGGCCGAGCGCCTGCTCGTGGCGCAAGGCGAAGTCGTGCATCTCATCGGCCGTGTGGTGCGCCGCCCGGACGACGGGCCCGGGGTCGTCGTTCGCGGTACGGACGCGGCATGGCGCGGCTGAGGGTAGGTGTCCTCATCTCGGGGCGCGGCAGCAATCTGCAGGCGCTCATCGACGCCGCTGCCGCCAAGGATTTTCCCGCCGAGATCGTGCTGGTGATCTCGAACCGGCGCCAAGCCGCGGGCCTTGCCCGCGCCGCCCAGGCCGGGATTGCGACGCGCGTGATCGAGCACGGCAAATTCGCGAGCCGTGAAGCCTTCGAGGCGGCCCTCGACGAGGCCCTCCGGGCCGACCGGGTCGAGCTCGTCTGCAACGCGGGATTCATGCGCATTCTCACGAGCGGCTTCGTCGCCGCGTGGTACAACCGGCTGGTCAACATCCATCCTTCCCTGCTGCCCGCTTTCCCCGGCCTCCGTACCCACGAGCGCGCCCTTGCGGCGGGCGTGCGCCTCCACGGCTGCACCGTCCATTTCGTGCGCGCCCAAGTGGACGAAGGCCCGATCATCCTCCAGGCCGCCGTCCCTGTGCTGGCGGACGACGATCCCGCAACGCTCGCGGCACGCGTGCTCGCGGCCGAGCACCGCACCTATCCTCTCGCCCTCGAGCTCATCGCGGCCGGGCGCGTGCGCCTCGAGGGCGAGCGCGTGGTCATCGCCGGCGTCGTGCCGGCGTCCGGCATGCTGCTCAATCCGGCGGGCAAATCCTGAGCGCTTGCAGCATCCGACAGCCCTTGCCGTTGGGCCCGCCGCTCGGCACTATGGCGGCGGAATTCTCATAGGCGTGGAAAACGAGGGACCTGGCGATGACCGTCGATCACGATCTTGAGCCCCATCTCGAGACCTGGCACAGCTTCGTTCGGATGATCTTCTACGGCTTGGCCTTCGTGGTATCCGCGCTGGGCCTCATGGCGCTGTTCCTGCTCTAGGAAAGAAGCGTCAGGCGCTCATCTCGAGCTCGCTGAAGAAGAAGGCGATCTCCCCGCGCGCCGTGTCGGGCGCGTCGGAGCCGTGCACCGAGTTGGCCTCGATCGATTCCGCGAAGTCCTTGCGGATGGTGCCGGGGGCGGCGTTGGCGGGATTGGTCGCCCCCATCACCTCGCGGTTCAGCGCCACCGCGTTCTCGCCTTCGAGAACCTGCACCACCACCGGTCCCGAGGTCATGAAGGCGCAGAGGCTCTGAAAGAAGGGCCGCTCCTTGTGCACGGCATAGAACTTCTGCGCCTGCTCGAGGGTCAAGCGCAGGCGCTTCTGGGCCACGATGCGCAGCCCCGCCTCCTCGAAGCGGGCGTTGATCTTGCCGGTCAGGTTGCGCCGCGTCGCATCCGGCTTGATGATCGAAAGCGTGCGTTCCAATGCCATGGCGGCCCTCGCTCCTAGCCCTTATTCGGTCGCGGCAAATCGTGCGCCGGGCTTATAGACGCCTTGAGTGCCGAGGGCAACCGCTGTATCACGCGGGCCTGAGGATTCCATCATGCTGCGGATCAGCGAGCTCACCTATCGCCTGGGCGGCCGCGCGCTCTTCGAGCGCGCGAGTGCCGCCATTCCGCAAGGTGCGAGGGTCGGCCTCGTCGGCCGCAACGGTGCCGGCAAGACCACGCTTCTGCGCCTCATCGCCGGCGAGCTCGAGCCCGACGGCGGAGAGATCCGGCTTTCGGCGGGTCTGCGCCTGGGCATGCTCGCGCAGGAGCTGCCCGCCCTCTCCGCGAGCCTGGTCGATTTCGTGCTCCAGGCCGACGCGGAGCGCGCGGCCCTGCTGGCGGAGGCCGAGCGCGCGGCCGACCCGCAGCGCATCGCCGACATCCACCATCGCCTCGCCGATATCGAGGCGCACCGGGCCGTGCCGCGCGCCCAGCGCATTCTTGCCGGGCTCGGCTTCGACGATGCGGCGCAGCAGCGCCCGCTCGCGGATTTCTCGGGCGGCTGGCGCATGCGGGTCGCCCTTGCGGCCGTCCTCTTCTCCGCACCCGATCTGCTTCTCCTCGACGAGCCCACCAACCATCTCGATCTCGAGGCAACGCTCTGGCTCGAATCCTACCTCGCGAGCTATCCGCATACGGTGATCGTGGTGAGCCACGACCGCGAGCTCCTCAACAAGGTGGCGCGCCGCATCCTCCATGTCGACGCCGGCAAGCTCGTCCTCTACACCGGCGGCTACGACCGCTTCGAGCGGACGCGGCGGGAGCGGCTCGCGCATCAGCAAGCGCTCCTCGAGCACCAGATGGCCGAGCGGCGGCGCATCCAGGCCTTCGTCGACCGCTTCCGCGCCAAGGCCTCCAAGGCGCGCCAGGCGCAGAGCCGGCTCAAGGCGCTCCAGCGCATGGAGCCGATCGCGGCGGTTGCCGACGAGGAGGCGCCGAGTTTCGACTTCCCCAATCCCGAGGCCCTCGCCCCTCCGCTCCTCACCCTCGACGACGCGGCAGTCGGCTACGCGGCCGAGAGCCCCGTGCTGACCCGCCTCTCGCTCGCCATCGACCCCGACGACCGCGTGGCACTCCTGGGTGCGAACGGCAACGGCAAGTCGACGTTCGTCAAGCTCCTCGCCGGACGGCTCAAGCCCATGCGCGGCGTCCGCCGTGCCTCGGCCAAGCTCAGGATCGGCTATTTCGCCCAGCATCAGGCCGACGAGCTCGAAGGGAGTGCTACGCCCTATGAGCACATGGCGCGGCTCATGCCCAAGGCGGACGAATCCCAAGTGCGCGCGCAGCTCGCGCGCTTCGGCTTTCAGCAGGCGCGCGCCGAGGTCAAGGCGGGGCAGCTCTCGGGTGGGGAGAAGGCGCGCCTGCTCTTCGCCCTCATGAGCCGCAATGCGCCGCACCTGGTCCTCCTCGACGAGCCGACCAATCACCTCGACATCGACGCGCGCGAAGCCCTCGTCGCGGCCCTCAATGCCTATGAGGGTGCCGTCGTGCTGGTCAGCCACGACCCGCACCTGATCGAGCTCGTGGCCGAGCGCCTGTGGCTCGTCAAGGACGGCACGGTCGCCCCCTACGAGGGCGATCTAGAGGACTACCGCCGACACCTCCTCGAGGAGCGGCGCCGGCAGGCCGAGCCGGCGCTGCGCGCGAAGGAGCGCGAAACGGGGCAGGGGCGCGCGAGCAAGAAGGAGCTCCGCCGCGCCGCCGCCGAGGCGCGAGCCGCGGCCCAGCATCTCAAGCGCGCGGCAGCCGCGGCGGAAGAGCGCCTCGCCAAAATCGCCGCCGAGAAGGCCCGACTCGAGGTGCAGCTCGCCGATCCCGCGGTCTATGAGGGCCCGACGGCCGCCCTTCTCGCCCTCCAGATCAAGCATGGCGAAGTGAAGAGCGCCCTCGCCAAGGCGGAGGACGCTTGGCTAGCCGCCCAGGCCGCGTTCGAGGAGGCGAGTGCTACGTCATAGAGCGCCCGATTATGAGATTCACGGCATCGGGAAAACACCCGTCGTTGCGAGGCGCCCGAAGGGCGCCGAAGCAATCGAGGCTTCATGCCAGGAAGGCTGGATTGCTTCGCTGCGCCCGCAATGACGGCCTTCTTCCGGACCCAAGCGCAGCGTTGATTTCACAACGCTCGACTAGCGAGTCGCGACGCACGCAAGGCAAGGACTCTTGCAACGCTGACTCGCGAGAGCTATATCGATTCTTCGACTGGGCGTTGGACTTCCGACGGGGCATCGATTCGAATCGGGGAGCAGCGTGATGAAGCGGTTTCTGATTCCTTTGGCCGTCGTGGCCCTCATCGGCACGGCGGGCTGCAGCGGCATGAACGACACGCAGCAGCGCACGCTCTCGGGCGGTGCGGCGGGTGCCGTCGGCGGGGCGATCGGCGGTGCGGTCACCGGCTGCATTTGGTGCGGTGCCGTGGTGGGCGGCGCTCTGGGAGCCGCAGGCGGCTATGTCTTCGATCTGGTGAACAAGGACGACCAACCGAGCAAGAGCACGAACTGACGGCACTTCGCGCGCGGCTCTAAAGGGAGTGCGGCGCGCTCGTCGCGTTACGGCTTGGCGCCCGAGCCCGAGCGCTTGGTGAAGCGCCAAACCACCGCGGGCGGCACATTGAGCCAAGCCGTGCCGACCCGCGTTGCCCGCCAACCCCACTGCGCGAGCAGCTCGCGGCGCACCGGCGATTTCGGTCCGTAGGTGTATTGGATGAAGGCGCCCTCGTCGTCGAGGAGGGGGAGCACTTCATCGAGCACGGCCTTTTGCTGCCGCTCGCCCATGGCGAGAAACGGCAGGCTCGAGACGACGGCGGCGACATGGCCAACACCGCGCTCGGCCAGGTGCGGGCGGATATTGGCGGCGTCGTCGCAGAGGACGACGAGGCCGGGAAAGCGCTCTTCGAGGAGGCGGTGCAGCACGCGATCGCGCTCGACCACGATCAGGCGCTCGGGTGCGATCCCCGCCGCCAGCAAGGCGAGCGTGATGGCGCCGGTGCCTGCACCCAACTCGACCACGATGCCGGGCCGGTTGGGGTCGACCTGCTGCGCCATGAGCCGCCCGAGTGCGGCACCGCTCGGGACGATGGACGCCGTCTTGAGCGGGTTGCGCAGCCAACGGGCAAAGAAAATCCCGTCCGTCTTGTCGAGCAGCTTCGCCATGAGGCAGTACTACCTCTCCTTCAGCCCTTGCGCTCCCATTTGCCGCGCTCATCCTGTTGCCAGTAGGCGACCTCGTGGCCGGCGGCACTGTAGTCCTTCCAGCGCCGCCGTGCCGCCGCAACCGCGGCGGGGTCGTTGCCGTCGAAGAGCTCGAGGCAGCGCTCGAACTCGGCGACGCGCGCCGAGTGGGCACCGTCGGCGAGCACGAGGATCTGGGCGGCGTTGGGGTTCTCGTCGGATTCAGTCAGCCACACGGGCTGAGCGGCGGCAAAGCCGTCGCGGGCGCTGCCGTGGGGAAGGAAGCTGCGCTCGTCGTAGGTCCAGAGCAGATTGTCCAGCGCCTCGACCCGTTCTTCCGAGCCGAGCATCACGACCGCGCGCTTGCCCGCCGCCAGCGCCTTCTCGATGA
>DATJAC010000272.1:0-24878 GCA_035516655.1 Alphaproteobacteria bacterium
TGAAGCCGGCCGGCTCGAGGCTCCCGTCCTCGAGGTCGGCGAGCTCGGGGAGGGCCCGCAAGGCAGGGAGGAGAGCGGCGTGGGGGCTGCTCGAACGGTCGCGGGGCAGGGTCATCGCGGGCGCGGCTTTGCCTTGGGCTCGGGGCCCCCTCTATGATACGGACCCCGCAGCTTTGCAACCCGGAGTGCCGCCCTGTGCCGCGGCTCAGCATCGTGATCCCAGCGCTCAACGCCGCCGAGACGCTCGCCGCGGTGCTCGCGAGCCTCGCCGAGGCCGGTGCTGCGGGGCTCGATCACGAGCTCATCCTGGTCGACGGCGGCTCGACCGACGGGACCGCAGCACTTGCCCGCGCGCACCGGGCACGCGTGCTCGCGACGGCACCCTCGCGCGGCGGCCAGCTCGCGGCGGGCGGGGCCGCGGCGCGCGGGGAGTGGCTGCTCTTCCTCCACGCCGACACGCGCCTCGAGCCCGGCTGGGCGGGAGCCGCCGACCGCTTCATCGCCGACCCCGACATGCGCGAGCGTGCCGGCGTCTTCCGCTTCGCCCTCGACGATGGGAGTGCGGCCGCACGCCGGCTCGAGCGGCTCGTCGCCTGGCGCACGCGAGCCCTCGGCCTGCCCTACGGCGATCAGGGCCTCCTCATCGCCCGCGCCTTCTACGAGCGGCTCGGCGGCTTCAAGTCGCTTCCGCTCATGGAGGACGTCGACCTCGTGCGCCGCATCGGCCGGCGCCGCATCGCCGTCCTCGAGGCTCGCGCCATCACCTCGGCGGCGCGCTATCGAAGCTGTGGCTGGCTCCGGCAATCGGCGCGCAATCTCGCCTGCCTCGCCCTCTATTATCTCGGCCTGCCGCCGCGGCTCATCCGGTATCTCTACGCATGAGCGGCAGGGGAGTGCGGCGGCCTGAGCGCCATCTCGTGGTCATGGCCAAGGCGCCGCGGCTCGGCCAGGCCAAGCGGCGCCTCGCCGCCGACATCGGCGCCTTCGCCGCTCTCGCCTTCTACCGCGCGGGCCTCATGCGGCTGTTGCGGCGGCTCAAGCAGCCGCGGCGCTGGCGCCTCTGGCTCTATGTCACGCCCGACCGGGCGGCGCGCGCGGGCTGGCCGCCGGGGCTCGCGTTGCGGCCGCAGGGGCGCGGCGATCTGGGCGCACGCATGCGCCGGCCGTTGGCCGCACTTTCGCCCGGGCCCGTCGTCATCGTCGGCAGCGACATCCCGGCCTTGGCACCAGCGCATATCGCGGCGGCGTTCGCCGCCCTCGGCAGCCACGACCTCGTCTTCGGTCCGGCCACGGACGGCGGCTACTGGCTCGTCGGTGCGCGCCGCCGGCCCCTCCCGCCGCAGCTCTTCCGCCAGGTGCGCTGGTCGAGCCGTGACGCCCTCGCCGACACGCTCGCCGGCATCGCGGGGCGCTTCAGCGTGGCCCGCCTCGCGACCCTCGAGGACGTGGACGACGGTGCGAGCTACCGCCGTGCCGCCCTTCGAGACGCCGCCTTCGGCGGCTCCTCAGGGCGAGGACAACACGAATATACATAAGTCCTCATGGTGAGGAGCGTGGCCGCAGGCCGCGCGTCTCGAACCATGAGGGGGTTTGAGCTTGTTTTCCCGCCGACCGCTAACTCGCGCGCTTGAGGTGCTCCATGAGGCGGGGCATCAGCTCGACGAGGTTGCAGGGCCGGTAGCGCGAGTCGAGCTGCCAGCGCAGGATCTCGTCCCAGCCGTCGCGCACCGCACTCGGCGAGCCGGGCAGGGCGAAGAGGTAGGTGCCGTGGGCAACTCCGCCCGTGGCGCGCGACTGCATGGTCGAGGTCTTGACCTTGTCGTAGGAGATCATGCGGAAGAGCTCGCCGAAGCCCTCGATCTCCTTCTCGTAGACCGCCTTGAAGGCTTCCGGGGTCACGTCGCGCCCGGTCAGCCCCGTCCCGCCCGTCGAGATCACCACGTCGATCTCGGGATCGGCGATCCAGGCGCGGAGCTGGGCCGTGATCGCGGCGGTCTCGTCCTTGACGATCGCGCGCCCGGCCAGCCGGTGGCCCGCCGCGGCGATGCGCTCGACCAGCGTCTGCCCCGACTTGTCCTCGGCAAGCGCGCGCGTATCGGAGACGGTCAGGACCGCGATATTGACCGCCACGAAGGCACGGGATTCGTCGATGCCCGCCATCTTGCGCCGACCCTTCGAGGGAAACCCTCGCGGCTAATTATAAGCCGGCCACTCGCCCTGGGCTATGGCGTCAAGGGCGGGCGAAGGCTCGCCGAGCTGGTCGCGGTAGATCCAGTAATTGGTGAGCACATGCTCGACGAACTGGCGGGTTTGCCGGCTCGGGATGTTCTCGACGAAGAGGAGGGGGTCGTCGTCGTGGTTGAGGGTGCGCTGCCAGCGCGCCACCGCCTTGGGTCCGCCGTTGTAGGCGGCGAGGAGGAGAAAGAGGTTGGTGCCGATGCGGTCGGTGCCCATGAGGTGGGCGAGGTAGTTCTGGCCGAGGGTGATGTTGATCGCGGGATCGACGAGCTCTTGATGGGCACCCTCGTAAGCCGTGCCGTCGGCGGCGAAGCGCGCGGTCGCCGGCATGAGCTGCATGACGCCGCGGGCACCTGCATAGCTCAGCGCATCGGGGGCGAATTTCGACTCTTGCCTGATGAGGGCGAGGACAAGCGCGCGGTCGATCGTGAAGCCGCCCTCCGGTTCCCAGGAGGGCACCGGATAAAGGGCCGCGTCGTAGCGCCGTCCGCTCGCGTCCGTCACCTTCTCGGCGAGCTGCATGGCGAGCGAGGGCATGTCCGCGCGCTCGCTCACGGCGAGGATCGCGTGCGCCGTCTCGGGGTCCGCCGGGTTCAGGTGGCGCAGCTCCTGCTCCGCGCGAGAGTCCTGGCCGATCTGGAGGAGGGCGAGGGCGCGCGTCCCTTGCGGGCTGCGCTCCAGGCTCGCCACGTCCTCGCGCGTGAGCGTCGGCAGCTCCCAATTATAATGGAAGGACTTGCCGAGCAGCTTGCGGGCGAGCACGCCATAGAAGGTGTAGGGGAAGTTGCTCGAGACGTCGAGCCAGTGGCCGACCTTCTCGGGCTCCTGCGCGCGCAGATGGCTGCGCGCCGCCCAATAGGCCCCGGCCGCGCGCGACCAGGAATCGACCTGATCGGCGGTGGCGAGGCGCTCGAAATGGTGGGCGGCCCCCGAGTAGTTCATCAGGCGCCAGGCGGCGAGCCCGCCCGCCCATTCGGCCGGCGCGTTCACGCGCTTGACGTGCTGGGGCGCGGCATCGGCGAGGGCGAGGGCGTCCTCGTCCCGATTGAGGAAGTAGTAGCCGTCCACGATCTCGGCCTGGAGCTGGTCGTATTCCGCGGGCGGGAAGAGGCGCTCGGCGTCGCGGCCGGCCAGAAGCTTCTCGGCCGCGGGATAGGTCCCCTCCTCGATGGCGCGGCGAATGGCGCTGCGCAGGCGGGCGAGGCGGCCGCGGTCCGCGGGCGAGAGGGCGGCGGAGGAGGCGTCGGCGGGCTCGCCCGCGCCGTCCCCGCTCGCCCGTGCCGGGTCGTAGGCGACCCCCTCGGGCCGGCGCGGCTGTTTGGCATCCTTGGGCATGCGCGCGATCGCGAGGCGGTAGATCTCGGGGGCCACGGGGAGATCGGCGTAGCGCTCGAGCCAGTCCGCGAGCTCTTCGAAGCCGGAGCGATAGCCCTCGTGGCTGAGATAGCGCTGCGCCAGCACATGCCCGAGCAGGCGCTTGTCCTCGAGCTTGGCAATCTCGCGGTCGGCCTCCGTCCAGTGCCCTTGCGCTTGCAGGGCGAAGATGCGGCGATAGCGCTCGGCCTGGGTCTCGCTCAGGAGCTGCGGCAGGACGGCCTCCCCGCCCGAGCGCAAAGCCCCCGGTGTCAAGGCCGCGGTCTCGAGGTCGGTGGGCTCGGCACGGGCGGGCTTCGCCACGCCGAGCGCCAGCGCCAAGCTCAGGGTAAGAACCAGGGGGCGGCCGGGAAACGCCTTGCGGCGGGTGCTCCGGCGCCCGGAGGGTCGACTTCTTGAGGGCGTCACGGCGCGCTACATAGCGGATCGGGGGGGCGATGGCAAGCGAAGTTGGAGGGAGGGCCCCGCCACAGCTTGTGGAAAACTTGGGATAATCCTACTACAGCAAGTAGTTACCCCAGGGAGCGGAGGCGTTCGCCGAGGGCCAGCAGGTCGCGCCAGGCATCCCTTTTTTGGGCCGGGGCGCGCAAAAGATAGGCCGGGTGATAGATCGCCACGGCCGGGATGGGGCGGGCCATGCCCGGGCTCTGGTACTGGAACCACTGACCGCGCAGCCGCATGATGCCCTCGCTGCGCCCGAGCAAGGTCTTGGCCGAGGAGCCCCCCACCAGCACCAGGATCTCGGGATCGACGAGCTCGATATGGCGCTCGACGAAGGGCAGGCAGGCGGCGATCTCGCCGGCGGTCGGCTGGCGGTTGCCGGGGGGGCGCCAGAAGAGGACGTTCGTTATATAGAAGTGGGCGCGGTCGAGGCCGATGCAGCCCATCATGCGGTCGAGGAGTTGGCCGCTCACGCCCACGAAGGGCTTGCCCTGGCGGTCCTCGTCGGCACCGGGGGCCTCGCCGACCAGCATGAGCTTGGCGCGCGGGTTGCCGTCGCCGAAGACGAGGTTGGTCGCGGTCTCCTTGAGCGCGCAGCCGTCGAAGGCTTCGAGGGCGGCCTTGAGCTCCGGCAGCGTCCGCGCGGCCGAGGCCAGCTCGCGGGCCGTGCGGACCGCGTCCGCCGCGGGCTCGAGGGCGATGGGGGGGCGCCGGCTAGGTGCGGGCGGCGGCGCTCGCTCCGCCGTTGCCCCGGCACGACCCGGCGGGACCGGCGCGGCACTCAAGCGCCGCACCGGCACTTCGCCGATCGCCTCGTCGGCCCCCGCCTCGACCTGCCAGGCCAGGGCGGCACTGCGCGCCGCCCGCGCGTTCGTCTCGGTCATGGCGTAATCTTAGCAGTTACATTATTGCTGTGTCAGGCCGGGGTGCTGGAGAGCGCGCGGCGCGGGGCGAGGCCGAAGGGATCGGACATGGCGCGGGACGCGATGGAATTCGACGTGGTGATCGTCGGTGCGGGGCCGGCGGGCCTCAGCGCCTCGATCCGGCTCAAGCAGCTCGCCGCGGCGGCGGGCCGCGAGCTCACTGTCGCCGTGCTCGAGAAAGGCTCGGAGGTGGGGGCCCACATCCTCTCGGGTGCGGTCATCGAGCCGCGCGCCCTCGCCGAGCTCATCCCCGACTGGCGCGAGCGCGGGGCGCCGCTCACCACCCCCGCCACGGAGGACCGTTTCCTCTTCCTCGGCAAGAGGCGGGCCTTCCGTCTGCCCACCCCGCCCCAGATGCACAATGGGGGGAACTACATCGTGAGCCTCGGCAACGTCTGCCGCTGGCTCGCCAAGCAGGCGGAGGAGCTCGGGGTCGAGATCTATCCCGGCTTTGCCGCGGCCGAGGTGCTCTACGACGACGCGGGTGCGGTGGCGGGAGTGGCGACCGGCGACATGGGCATCGGCAAGGACGGCAAGAAGACCGACCATTACCAGCCGGGGGTGGAGCTGCGCGCCAAGCAGACCCTCTTCGCCGAGGGCTGCCGCGGCTCGCTCACGCGCATGCTCTTCGAGCGCTTCGCCTTGGGTGCCGGCGTGCAACCCCAGACCTTCGGCATCGGCATCAAGGAGCTGTGGGAAGTCGCTCCCGACCGGCACCACCCCGGTCTCGTCCTGCACACGGTGGGCTGGCCGCTCGATCGCCGCACCTACGGCGGCTCCTTCCTCTATCATCTCGAGAACAACCAGGTTGCGGTCGGCTTCGTCATCGGCCTCGACTACGAGAATCCCTATCTCAGCCCCTTCGACGAATTCCAGCGCTTCAAGACCCATCCCGCGATCGCACCCACTTTCGCGGGCGGGCGGCGCATCTCCTATGGCGCGAGGGCACTCAACGAGGGCGGCTTTCAGGCGATCCCGCGCCTCGCCTTTCCGGGGGGTGCGCTTATCGGCTGCACGGCGGGCTTTCTCAACGTGCCGAAGATCAAGGGCACCCATGGCGCGATCAAATCCGCGAGCCTGGCGGCGGAGGCGGTCTTCGATCAGCTCGCCGAGGGCTCGGGGCGCGGCGAGGCGACGGCTTACGCGGCCAAGCTCGAGGCGAGCTGGCTCTGGGACGAGCTCCGCCGGGTGCGCAACATCCGTCCGGGCTTTCGCTGGGGGTTCTGGGCCGGCCTCGTCCATGCCGCCCTCGATACCTACCTGCTGCGCGGGCGCGCCCCCTGGACGCTCGCCCACCACCCCGACAATCGGAGCCTCAAGCGCGCGCGCGATTGCCGCAAGATCGAGTATCCCAAGCCGGACGGCAAGCTCACCTTCGACAAGCTGAGCTCGGTCTTCATCTCGAACACCAACCACGAGGAAAACCAGCCGCCGCATCTGCGGCTCAAGGATCCGGAAGTGGCGATCAAGGTCAACCTGGCACTCTACGACGCGCCCGAGCAGCGCTATTGTCCGGCCGGCGTCTACGAGATCGTGCGCGACGCGGGGGCCGAGCCGCACCTCGTGATCAACGCGCAGAATTGCGTGCATTGCAAGACGTGCGACATCAAGGATCCGACCCAGAACATCGTCTGGGTGACCCCCGAGGGCGGCGGGGGTCCGAACTATCCGAACATGTAGGCGCGCACGGCTTTGCCAAAGCGGGCGTACCATACCACATAGGGCTCATGGCAGCGCCCTGCGGGGCCGGCCGCGCATGCCGCCATGGCCCCGCGGGGGAGCGGGGTGCGTCCGCCGCCGCGGCACTGGACTTTGAGGCGAAATGGGCAAAGAATCTCGCGGTCGGCGGTTCAAGCGCGGCAGTCGCCTCCCGAGCGGCGCTGCCGCCGCCGGCGACGATTTTATGATGTGGCGCGCTGCCGATGCGAGGGTCGAGCGGGTGCCGGCAGGGACTGCCGGGCCGCGGGCCGGCGGGGCGTGGAGGGTTTACTTGGGCAGCATGCGCGACATGGCGAGAATCCCTCTGCTTGCGGCATTCGTCTTCTCGGCAGCACTGGTGGCGAGCGGCTGCACGCCGGTAGGCAACGCGGCCGAGGCGACCGAGACGGCTGCCGTCACGGCGACAGGCGCTGTCGCC
The DNA here is from genome assembly GCA_035516655.1 of Alphaproteobacteria bacterium. GTDB lineage: Bacteria > Pseudomonadota > Alphaproteobacteria > JACZXZ01 > JACZXZ01 > DASPPM01. Next base: position 7,114 of record DATJAC010000272.1, read on the forward strand.
GCAGGGGCTCCCGAGGAAGACAAGGATGCCGGAATATTCCAATCGGCCCCCGGCTTCTATCTCGCGGCGCGCGCCGCCGACGAGGAGGGCGACGTTGCCAAGGCCGCGGAATACATGGCGCAGGCGCTCAAGCGCGATCCCGGCAACACCGACCTCCTGCGCGAGACCTTCCAGCTCAAACTGGCCGCGGGCGACATCCCGGGCACGGTGGAGCTCGCCAAGCGGGTCGTAGCCGCCCTGCCCGACAACCAGCTCGGCAACATCGTGCTGGCACTCGAGGAGGCGCGCGCGGGCCGCTTCGCCGAGAGTGCGGCGCGCATGGAACACCTGCCCCAGGCCGGGCTCGACAACATCCTGGGCCCCTTGATGCAGGCTTGGGCGCTTCAAGGCGAGGGCAAGACCGACGCGGCACTCGAGGCCCTCGGCCGGCTCTCGAACACGCGCGGCTTCGCCGTGCTGCACGATTTCCATGCCGGCTTCATCAACGAGCTCGCCGGGCGAACGGCAGCGGCGGAGACCGCCTTCAAGGCGACCCTCACGAGCGAGAGCACGCCCTCGTTCCGGGTCATCAGCGCGCTTGCCGCCTTCTACGCGCGCCACGGCCGGCTCCAGGACGCCTTGGCGCTCTTCGACGATTATCTCAAGAGCAACTCCGAGACGGTGCGCGCCGAGCTCAGCGTGAAAGCGCTCAAATCGGGTGTGAAGCCCAAGCTCCAGCCCGGCAATGCCGTGGACGGCCTGGCCGAGGCGCTGTTCGACGTCGCCTCCGCCCTGCGCCAGGACCAGGGCACGCGCCTCGCCCTCGAGCTCATGCGCCTCTCGCTCTACCTCGAGCCGGATCTGACCGTGGCGCGCGTGTCGCTCGCCGACATTCTCGATGCCGACCGCCAAGACGCCGAGGCGCTCGCCCTCTTCCGCAGCGTGAGCCCGAAATCGCCGCTCGCGTTCTCGGCGCGCCTGCGCGTCGCCGACATGCTGCGCGAGATGGACAAGCTCGACGAGGCCATCAAGGAGCTCGATGCGCTGGCCGTGGAATGGCCCGACAACTTCGAGCCGCTCGCGACCGAGGGCGATTACCTGCGCTCGGCCGACCGCTTCGCCGACGCGGTCAAGGCCTACGACCGGGCGTTCGCGCGCATCAAGACTCCGCGGCCGCAGGACTGGGCGCTCTATTACGCGCGCGGGGTCGCCCTCGAGCGCGCGGGCGAGTGGCCGCGCGCGGAGAAGGATTTCCTCGAGTCCCTCAAGCTCTCGCCGGATCAGCCGAGCGTGCTCAATTATCTGGGCTACTCCTGGGTCGACCGCGGCGAGAACATGGCTAAGGCGAAAGGGTTGATCGAGCGTGCGGTGGAGCTCAAGCCCAACGACGGCTACATCGTCGACAGCCTCGGTTGGGTGCTCTATCGCGAGGGCGAGTACCAGCGCGCGGTCAAGGACCTCGAGCGCGCGGTCGAGCTCCGCCCGGACGACCCGGTGATCAACGATCACCTGGGCGACGCCTATTGGCGCGTGGGGCGGCTCGACGAGGCGCGCTTCCAATGGCGCCGTGCCCTGACGCTCAAGCCCGAGCACGATCTCCAGCAAGAGATCGGCGCCAAGCTCGAGCACGGCCTCAAGGCCAACTCCAAGCCGGGCGAGAAGCCCAGTTGACGGCTGCGGTCCGCGTCGCCGCCCCCGCCAAGCTCAACCTTTATCTTCACGTCCTCGGCCGGCGCGACGACGGCTACCACCTCATCGACTCGCTCATCGCCTTTGCCTCCGTGCACGACACGGTCACGGCCGAGCCTGCGGGAGAGCTGAGCCTGGCGCTCCGCGGGCCCTTTGGCGCGGCCCTGGCACGGGAGGGCGACAATCTCGTCCTCCGCGCCGCCCGCCTCCTGGCGCAGGAGCTGGCGCTTGAGCCCAGGGCGGCGTTGACGCTCGAGAAGCGCCTCCCGCTCGCCTCCGGATTGGGTGGGGGCTCGGCGGACGCGGCGGCGGCCCTCAAGGCCCTGCAGCAGCTCTGGGGCAAGGCGCTCGACGAGCGTCGGCTCATGGGCCTGGCCTTGGCGCTCGGTGCCGACGTGCCGATGTGCCTCTTCGGCCGGGCCGCCTTCGCAGGCGGGGTCGGCGAGGAGCTGACCCCGGCACCGGCCCTGCCGAGCGTTGCCCTCCTCCTCGTCCATCCCGGGGCGGCGCTCGCGACCGCTTCGGTCTTTCGCGCGCGTGCCGGCAGCTTCTCCCGTGCTGCGCGCTTCGCGGACCGCCCGCGCGACGCGGCAGCGCTCGCTGGCCTCCTTGCGACCCGGCGCAACGAGCTGAGTGCTGCTGCAGAGCAGCTCTGTCCCGCGATCACGGAAGTCCTGGCCGCCCTTGGGGCTCAACCGGGGTGCTTGCTCGCGCGCATGTCGGGGAGCGGGGCGACCTGCTTCGGGCTCTTCGCCGAACGCGCTGCCGCCGCGGCCGCCGCGCGAGCGCTCGCGCGTCCGGGCTGGTGGGTGGAGGCGGCCGAGCTCGTCGCCGACGCGACCGCGCTCGCGCCGTAGTCGCGATGGCACAAAGACCCTTCTTCCAAGTGGCGCCGCTTGCCCATTCCTTCTTCCTCGTGCCCGCGGAAGCGGGCATCCATGGACCCCCGCTTCCGCGGGGGTGACGGGAAGGAAAGCGCGGCCGCTCGACCGGATCACGACCTCAGGGCTGACCCGAAAGCTTCTTCATGTAGTCGAGCAGCTCGGCGGTGGCGCGGCCGTCGACCGCGAGCCCGGCCTCGCGCTGGAAGATGCGGATGGCGTTCGTCGTCTTCGCCCGCGGCTGCCCGTCGGCCGGACCGGGGTCATAGCCGAACGAGTTGAGCAGGCGCTGGATCTGCGCGAGCTCGGCTGCGGCCCCGGTCTCGGCACTCGCTTGGCGCTTGACGCCGGGCTGGGACGCCGGCTGCGCCGCGGCAGCGCCGGCTTTGCGCGCGGGCGTCGGAGTCGGCTCGGGCTTCTCGTCGGCGGCGGTCTGCGGCGGGCGCCGGTCGGGCTCGAGCGAAGGCTTCATGGGGATCGACGGAGCTTCCGCGTCATAGCGCCGGTTGCCCTCGGCGAGGGTTGCCGGGTCGAGCTTGGCGCTCAGGACGCTGAGGTATTTTTCCGCAGCGGCGGCACCGCCGCGGATCGCGATCTTGTACCAGGCCACGGCCTCGGCCGCATCCTTGGGGCCGCCGCGCCCGTCCTCGTAGAGCACGCCGAGATTGAGGGCGGCAATGGCAAGGCCCTGCTCCGCCGCCTTGGTGAACCACTGGCGCGCTACGGTATCGTCCGCGGCAACGCCCCTGCCGTCGGCATAGGCCGTGCCGATGTTGTACTCGGCCGGCGGATAGCCCTGCTCGGCGGAGCGCTGGTACCAGTTGATCGCCTCGTGCATGTCCTGCGTGATACCGAGGCCCTGCTGATAGAGCACGCCCAGGTTATATTGCGCCCCCGCGATGCCCTGGGTCGCGGCCAGCTTGAACCAGCGCGCGGCCTGAGCGAAGTCGCGCGGGATCTCGTCGCCGCGGGCATAGAGGGTTGCGAGATCGTAAGCCGCGCGCGGATCCCCGCTCTTGGCGAGCTTCTCGATCTGATCGACCGTGTAGCTGCCGTGCGGCGGCGCCTCCGCCGCTTTCGCGGGGGCTGGCGGCTTCGCCTCGGCAAGGCGGGGTGCCGCGGGCTTGGCGGCCGGTAAGGGCGGTGCTGGGGCCGGCGCCGAAGCTGCGGCTGCCGCCGGTGCAGGTGCCGATGGTGCCGGTGCCGCCACCGGAGGTGCTGCCGCCGGCGGTGCAGCAGCGCTCGCCGCCGGGGCTTGCGGCTGACTTGGCTCAGCCGGTGCCGCGGGTGCCGGCGCCACGGGAGCCGCTGCCGCCGGCTGTTGAGCGTCGTTCGTCGCCGCTGCGGGCTGGGCGGGTGCCAGGCCCTGCGAGGTCGGCGCCGTCTCGGACGCGGCCGTCTTCACTTCGCTTGCGGGGTGGCGCCCGAAGGCGAGCCAGGCGACGAGGCCAAGCACCACGAGGGCTCCAACCGCGATGCCGGCGACGCGGAGCCACTCCGGGTTCGCGGCCCTGGTGTGCTGCGGCAACGCGGGCGCTCTCGCACTGAGGCGAAGCCGCCGTGCCAAAGCACTCGTGCGCTCTTCGGCGGACACGGCCGCCGCTTCCTCGGGGGGCGAGCCCTGGTCCTCGTCCGGCAGCCCCTCATGTGCGGGGGATGGCGCCGGCTCGGGCTCGACGCGCAGTTCCGGAACCTCGCGGCGCGCGCGATGGGTGACCGGCTCGTCGCCGCCGATGCGGTCGTCGACGCCGGTCCCACGGTCGTGCTCGGGTGCTGTCGGGGCGGGCGTCTCCTCCGCCTCGGGCGGCTCCACGTCCGCTCCTGCCTCCGGCGCGGATGCCGCAGCCGCCGCCCCGCCCGCCGCGATGCGGCTCAAGGCGAGCTTGAGGGCTGCGAGCTCCTCGGCATTCGCCGCAGGCGCCCCCGCAGACTGCGGTGCTGCGGGTGAGGTCTTGGCGGAGATCGCATGGAGCCCTATGCGCAGGTCCTCGCCCGACGGCAGAGGAACCGGCACCGCACCCTCGTCCGAGGATGCCGTTGCCGCCGGGGTTGCCGCAGCACCGCCCCCACCCACCTCGACGCCCGCGCTGCTCGCGATCGTGCGCGCGATCCAATCCGCGAGACTGAGCCCCGCGGCATGGGCAGCCGCTTCGGCCTGGGCGAGGGCCGCCGGGTCGATCGTCTCGAGGGTGAAAGGCTTCTGCGGCGCCATCAGGCAATGCCCCCCGCGGCCTTATCAAGACTCATGACTCGCGTGATTCCCATTGCCTCTCCAAGCGCACGTCCCCCTCGAGTGGCGGCTTTGTGATGAGCCTCGACTATAGGCGGATTATCCCGGCCGAACAATCGATTGCGCAGCCGGCCGCGGGCCGGCGCGGGCTGGAGTTGCGGCAGCAGCGATTGGGCGCTAAACCGTAGCCCGCCTGCTGGGGCGTGGCCAAGTGGTAAGGCAACGGATTTTGGTTCCGTGATCCCAGGTTCGAATCCTGGCGCCCCAGCCAAGCGTTCGCCTTGGCGGTACCGGCCCGCGCAACGATCGCTCGAGCGGGAGCGCGGCACTGGCGGGTTATCGGTCAGCTAATCGGGGCCAAGCGCACCGGCGCCATGGCAATACAGCGCCGGTGCGGTAAGGTTGCGACTTGGCGAGGGCGGGCTCAACGAGACGAGCGTAGTTGCCCGTGGGTGCGGCGAGACTTCTTCGTGGTCAGGGAAGGACTGCGACCCCCATCCGCTTGGCCGCACCTCGGAGCGCATCGTCCCTTGTCGCCAGCGCAAGGCCACGACGAATTGCAAGCTCGAGATACGTCGCATCATATGTCGTGAGACCTTGAGCTCGCGCCAGCGCGAGAATCTCGCGCCACGCGCGCCGCGCCGTCTCGTGGTCGGCCGTGATCGGCAGTTCCGCGATCAGTTCCAAGCGTGTGGCGACGTCGCCGGTGGTGATGCGGCAGCACTTCTCCGCCTGCAAAAGGACGTTGCCGAGCTCCAAGTGCCAAAGCGTCGGCACGACCGCACCGTGATCGCGCACGCGTTCGAAGAGAACATCCGTTTCGGGAGAGGCTTCGTCCTCGAAACACCAGCTGAGCGCGATGGAGGAATCGACGACGAAGGTCACCGGCGTCCCTCGTCCCTGAGCGCCTTCCAGGATAGCCCGCCGAGCGTGCTCCCCTTGCGCAACGATTTGAGCTTTTCGAACGCCTCGCTGACCCGCACGCGATCGACGCGCTCGGCGCTGACGAGCCGGGCGACCGGCTTGCCATGCTTGGTTATGGTCACTTCCTCTCCACCGGCCACGCGGTCGAGCAGGGTCGACAGGTGCGTCTTCGCCTCGAAGGCCCCTACCGTAATCATCGCTGCCATCCGGTCTGTTTTTTAAACTAGTTGTATATTTAAACCAAATTTGCTCAGCTCGCAACCTTGTGAAATCTGGCTCCAGCGGTAACGGTTTCGATTTTGTATATACTTCGAATATACGTTGGTTTATCCGAGGGATAAGCAAGGCGACGGAGAACGAGCAAGATGCCGATTCGGGTTCAGATCGCCAAATGGGGCAACAGCCTCGGCATCCGCGTACCGCGCGACGTTGCCGCGCGGGCGGGCTTCACCGAGGGCGCGCGCGTCGATATCGAGGCCTCGAAGGACGGCCGCATCATCATCAGCCGCTCGCGCTGCCGCTTCACGCTCGATGAGCTCTTGGCGGGCATGACGCCCGAGCGCGAGCACCTCCTCGACGATGACGGCCCGCAAGGCGAGGAGATGCGCGCCTAGCACCCCTCTTGAGCCTGTAACTCATCGCTGCAGCGCAAATATCCGGCACTCGATCCCGTTCAAGGCCGCGCAAGAATCGCGCGGCGCGTCGCATCACGGCAGAAGGAAATCGCTCCATGAAGCCTAAGCGCAAGGCCAAGCCGGCGTCCGCCGGTCGCCGCGTCCAGGACGGACGCAAGGTCCACCTCCACATCGAGAACAACCGGGCCCTCGGCGAGGTCTTCGAGATCTCGGCGGCACGCGTGAAGGCGGCGCTTGCGCGCCGGCCCGCGCTCAAGGGCAAGCTCAAGATCACGATCGGCTACGACGGGGACATCTTCGGCACGGCGATGCGCACGGCGGAGGTGCTCTTCGGCTGGCGCTTCCCGCGCGAGCGCCTCGCCGAGCGGGCACCCCGCTTGCGCTGGGTCCACAACCACGGTGCAGGGGTCAATCACCTGATGCCGCTCGACTGGCTGCCGCGGGGAGCCGTTCTCACCAACAGCCGCGGCGTGCACGGCCCCAAGGCCGACGAATACAACATCATGGCGCTCCTCATGTTGAACGCCCAGCTCCCGCGCCTACTCGAGAGCCAGCGCCGCGCGCGGTGGGAGCCGACTTACGGTACGGCGATCGCGGGCAAGACCCTCCTGATCCTGGGGGTGGGCCACATCGGCGGCGGTGCTGCGCGCTGGGCGAAACGCTTCGGGCTCCACGTCATCGGCATCAGGCGCTCGGGCCGCCCGCACCGCCATGTCGACGAGATGCATCGCCCGGAAGCACTCCGCCGTCTCCTCCCGCGCGCGGACTTCGTCCTCATCGCCGCCCCCAACACCGCGGCAAGCCGCCGCATGCTGGGCGCGCGCGAGCTCGAGCTCATGAAGCCCGGTGCCGGCCTGGTCAATTACAGCCGCGGCGAGCTCCTCGATTACGCGGCCTTGCAGCACCAGCTCGCGGCCGGCCGGCTCGCCGCCGTGGTCGACGTGACCGACCCCGAGCCCTTGCCGCGGAGCTCGCCCTTGTGGCGCACGCCCAACCTGATCATCACGCCCCACTGCTCCTCCGACGACCGCGAGCTCTACACCCCCAAGACGCTCGATCTCGTCTTCAAGAACATGGAGCGCTTCCTCCGGGGCAAGCCGCTCCTCAACCGGGTGAGTGCGAAGCACCAGTATTAGCAGCGCCGCGCGCGCAACTTCCGCGCGTCCGCCCCATCCTTCGAGACGCGTCGCTGCGCGGCGCTCCTCAGGATGAGGACTCTGTGTTTGAAGTTTCGCCACATCCTGAGAGGTTGGCCGGAAAAGAACGCGCTGTCTTCAATGCATTGTCTGCCGCATGTCGTCATTCCCGCGAAAGCGGGAATCCATCGTCGGCCTCGAGCCGGGCTTCGGACATGGACCCCGGCTTTCGCCGGGGTGACGAATAGAGCATTGAAAGTGAGCGGATCATTTCCGGCCAGACTCTGAGGAGCCGCCGCAGGCGGCGTCTCGAAGGATGAGGTGAAACGCCTTCGATTGCGCATGCGTGCGAAATGCGATAACCAAGCGCCGCTGAGGGAAGGGGAGCGCGATGCGGGCGCGGAAGAGGGTCACCGGGCGGCGCGTGCAGGCGGGGGTCGATTTTGCCGCCTTGAAGCGCCGGCTCGAGGAGAGCGGGGTGCGCCATTGCCTCGCGGCTTACGTCGACGTGCACGGCATTCCCAAGGCCAAGGGCGTGCCTCTCGCCCATTTCGAACGCATGATGCGCGGCTCCGAGCTTTTCACGGGGGCCGCCCTCGACGGCCTCGGCCAGGGACCCGACGACGACGAGCTCGCCCTCTATCCCGATCCCCGCGCGCTTACGGTCCTCCCGTGGCGGCCGGAGGTCGCCTGGGCGCCGGGCAATCTCTGCTACCACGAGAAGCCTTGGCCCATGTGCGCGCGCACGGTGCTCGAGCGCCAGATCGAGCGCCTGGCGCGTCACGGACTCGTCTTCAATTTGGGCGTGGAATGCGAGATTTTCCTCGTGCGGCGCGAGGGCGACGCGATCCGCCCGGCCAATCCCCTCGACCAGCTCCCCAAGGCGGCCTACGACGTGACGGGTCTGCTCGAGAACATGCCCTGGCTCGACGAGGTGGTCGGCTACATGAACGGGCTCGGCTGGGAGGTGCATTCCTTCGACCACGAGGACGCCAACAGCCAGTTCGAGTTCGACTTCGCCTACGCCCCAGCCCTCACCATGGCCGACCGCTTCATCCTCTGGCGCCTCATGATGAAGGAGACCGCCCGGCGCCGCGGCTGGGAGGCGACCTTCATGGCCAAGCCCTATGCCGACCGCACCGGGAGCGGGGCGCATTTCAACATGTCGCTGAGCGACGCCGAGACCGGGAGGAACGTCTTCGGCGACCCTTCCGACCGCCGCGGCTGCGGGCTCTCGGCTACGGCCTACCGCTTTCTCGCCGGTGTGCTGCGCCATGCGCCGGCACTCGTCGCCGTCACCTGCCCGACGGTCAATTCCTACAAGCGCCTCATCAAGAGCGGCTCGATGACCGGCTACACCTGGGCGCCGATCTACATCTCCTACGGCGGCAACAACCGCACCCACATGATGCGCGTACCCTTGCGCCGTCCCCATATCGAGGGCGACGCCAAGAGCCACAAGGGCGTCTATCTCTCGGACGCGCGCATCGAGTGCCGGGCGGTCGATCCGGCGATGAACCCCTATCTCGCCGCCGCCATGATGCTCGCTGCCGGCCTCGAGGGGATCGAGGGCAAGCTCGATCCCGGCGAGCCGAACGACGTCAACATGTACGAGCTCGACGAGCGCCAACTCGCCGCCCGCGGCGTCAAGTGCCTGCCGCGCACGCTCCTCGAGGCGATCGAGGCCTTTGCCGCCGACCCGCTTCCCACCCGCGTCTTCGGCGAGGACCTGCGGAACGCCTATATCGAGCTCAAGACGCGCGAGTGGTGGAGCTTCCACAACACGGTGTCGAAATGGGAGATCGACGCCTATCTCGCGAAATTCTGAGGTGGCGATGACGGCCGGCCTCTTCGATCCCGCCCATTACCGGAACGTCCGCCGCCCCCCGCTCGAGGCGGAGACCCTGCCCGCCTGGTGCTACACCTCGGAAGAATTCTACGCGCGCGAGGTCGAGCGCATCTTCCGCAAGTGCTGGAACTTCGTCGGCCGGGCCGACGAGGTGCCGAATGCCGGCGACTACATGAGTTTCGAGCTCTTCGGCGAGCCCGTCGTCATCCTGCGCGGCAAGGACGGCATGGTGCGCGCCTTCGCCAACACCTGCCGGCACCGCGGCACGCGCCTCCTCGCCGGCCGCGGCAGCTGCCGCGTGATCACTTGTCCCTATCACGGCTGGGCCTACGCGCTCGACGGCGCCCTCATTGCGACCCCCGGCATGGAGGAGACCCTCAACTTCGCGCGGGGCCACTACGGCCTCGTCCCGCTCCGCATGGAGAGCTGGGCGGGCTTCCTCTTCGTGAATTTCGACCCGACCGCGCCCGCCCTCGCCGAGCAGCTCGGCGATCTGCCGGCCCGGCTCGCCTCCTACGACATGGCGGAGATGGTCTGCGTGCGCCGACGCGAATACGAGCTCGCGTGCAACTGGAAGATCTATCTCGAGAACGCGATGGAGGACTACCACACGCCCACGGTGCACAAGGCCACGCTCGGCAAGCAGCTCACGGAGCGGCTCGAGGGCCGGGGCGACTGGCGGGGCACCCATTTGCCGGCGGCTCGAACGATCGCCCTCCTGCCCGAGGATGCCGCGTTTGCCTTCCCGCCCATTCCCACCCTCGAGGGCCTGGCTGCAACCGGCACCTACTTCCTCGCCCTCTATCCCTCGACCTTCTTCGCGACCGCGCACGACTGCATGTGGTGGCTGCAGGAATTCCCCTTGAGCGCGCGGCGGACCCGGGTGGTCGTGGGCTCCTGCTTTCCGAAGAGCACCACAGCACGCGCCGATTTCGCGCAGAAGGTCGAGAAATACTATCGCCGCTGGGACTCCTCGCTCCCCGAGGACAACGCCATCTCCGAGCTGCAGCAGATCGGCCTCGGCTCCTCCCTCGGCCGCCCCGGCCGCCTCTCCTTCCGCGAGCCGGTCGTGCACGACATCGCCAACTGGGTGCTCGACCGCGTGCTGGATTAGGGGAAATCCTCGTTCGATTTCCTTTTCGTCTTTCCGGACAAGCAAATCATCGGCAACGATGATTTGCGCGATCCGGAATCCATGCTTGGGACGGCGCGAGCTTATTCATGGATTCCGGATAGCAAGGCTCGCACCCCGGAATCGCTACGCTTTTCCGGGGCTCGCCTAAGCTTCCGGAATGACGATTGACCGAAAGTCGATTTACCCCATCCCGCCCCCTCTCACACGACGAGCGTATCCTCGACCGACCATTCGATCACGACCGCGTCGGAGGGGGCGGGGGTGGCGATGCCGGAGCGGTGCTGCTGCTTGAGCGTGAGGGCGGCAGCACACTCGGTGTCGAGCAGATAGCGGTGCATCTCGCCGACGAAGGCGACCTCGCGCACGGTCGCCCTAAGGCGGTTGAGGTCGGGTGCGGGCGCAGTGCGCTCCGCGGGGGCGAAGAGGATTTTTTCCGGGCGCACGGCGATGGCCACCTTGTCGCCGACGCCGAGCGCGCGAGCGGCCATGGCGCGCACGCTTGTGCCTGCGAGCCGGACGACGGCGACCTTGGCCTCGAGGGCCTCGACCCGCCCTTCGAGAAAGTTCGATTCGCCCACGAAGGAGGCAACGAAGCGGTTGGCCGGGCGGTCGTAGAGCTCGGCCGGCGTGCCGAGCTGCTCGATGCGCCCCTCGTTCATCACTGCGATGCGATCCGACATGATCAACGCCTCGCGCTGGTCGTGGGTGACGTAGATGAAGGTGATGCCGAGCCGGCGGTGGAGGTGCTTGATCTCGAGCTGGAGGTCCTCGCGCAGCTGCTTGTCCAAAGCGCTCAGCGGCTCGTCCATGAGGAGCACGCGCGGATTGAAGACGATGGCGCGTGCCAAGGCCACGCGCTGCTGCTGGCCGCCCGAGAGCTGCTGCGGATAGCGCGCCTCGAGGCCGGCGAGCTGCACGGTCGCGAGCACCTCGGCGACGCGCGCGGCGATTCCGGGCTTGTCGACGCCGCGCTGCTTGAGCGCGAAGCCGACGTTCTCGGCCACCGTCATGTGCGGAAAAAGCGCGTAGTTCTGGAACACCATGCCGACGTTGCGGCGGTAGGGCGGGGTGTGGACGATCGGCCGGCCGTCGATGTAGATCTCCCCGCTCGACGGGAACTCGAAGCCGGCGATCATCATGAGCGTCGTCGTCTTGCCCGACCCGCTCGGCCCCAACAGCGTGATGAACTCTCCCGGCTCCATCGCGAGCGAAAGCTCGCGCACCGCCATGACGGTGCCGTAGCGCTTGTCGAGCCGCTCGAGCAGCACGGCCGCACCGGATACGGCCCGCGCGTCCGCGGGGCCTCGAATGGGTCTCGACGTCTCCACCCTTGCGCCTGTCCAAGCTCGTGGTTTTGCGCAACAATAGAGGAAGTGCCGCGGCGGCGTCATCCGCCAAACGCGGCCTGGTCGAGATGCCGGGCGCGGCGGCCCGCGCGCTCGAGGATAGGGTGGGGTGTTCATGGCTTCGGCACTCGAGAGCTCGGCGCGCGCCGCCGCTCATCTCCGCCGGAGCGAGCTCCGCAATTTGGCCCTCGTGCTGCCTGTCCTCGTCTATCTCGGCGTGTTCTACGCCTATCCGGTCGCGGCCATGATGTTCCGCAGCGTCAGCGAGCCGCATTGGACGCTGGACAATTTCGCCCAGATCTTCGCTGAGCCGGTCTTCCTCCAGGTGCTCTGGCTCACGGCGCGCATCAGCCTCGTCGTGACCTTGGCCGCCCTCCTCCTCGGCTACCCCGTCGCCTACGTGTTGGCGCGCCTCGAGCGCTCCAAGTCGAACCTGCTCATGATCCTGGTGCTCGTCCCCTTCTGGAGCAGCATTCTCGTGCGCACCTACGCCTGGATGGTGCTCCTCGGCCGGGAGGGGATCGTCAACCAGCTCCTGCTTTGGCTCGGCCTGATCGAGAGCCCCTTGCGCCTCCTCAATACGACCTTCGCGGTCTATGTCGCGATGGTGCACGTGCTGCTGCCGTTTATGATCCTTCCGCTCTACGGTGTCTTGCGCGGGCTCGACGAGAACCTGCTGCGCGCGGCCCAAAGCCTCGGCGCCGGGCCAACCGCCGTCTTCCGCGAGGTGCTGCTGCCGCTCTCGCTGCCCGGCGTCTCGGCCGGCTGCCTCCTCGTCTTCATCCTCGCCCTCGGCTTCTTCATCACGCCGGCCCTCGTGGGCGGACCCAGGGACCTGATGATCGCCGTGCTCATCCAGCAGCAGGTCGATCTCCTCAATTGGCCCTTCGCCTCGGCCCTCGCGGTCGTGCTGCTCGCGGCGGCCCTCCTCGTCTTCGCGGTCTTCATGCGCATCCTCGGGGTCGAGCGCGCGTTCGGGCAGGTGCGCACATGAGGACGGGGCCGCGCCGCATCCCCGTGTGGTTGGCAGCACTCGTCGCCGTCGTCCTGCTCTATCTCATCTTCCCGATCCTCATCATCGTCCCGCTCTCGCTCTCCTCGGCTCTCTATTTGAGCTTTCCGCCGCCGAGCCTGAGCCTGCAATGGTATCGCAACTTCTTCTCCCGTTCGGACTGGCTCGATGCGGCCTGGCTCAGCATCTGGGTCGGCGCGCTCGTCATGGTGCTGGCGACCCTGCTCGGCACGCCGGCCGCGATCGGCCTCGTGCGCGGGCGCTTTCGGGGCCGCAAGGCGATCAACGCCTTCATTCTCTCGCCCCTCATCGCCCCCGCCATCATCGTGGCGATCGGCATCTACTTCTTCTATGCCCGCATCGGGCTCGTGGGAAATCCCATGGCGCTCGTGCTCGCGCACACGGGTTTGGCCGTCCCCTTCGTCGTCATCAACGTCTCGGCGACCCTCTACGGCTTCGACCGGCGCCTCGAGCAAGCAGCGCTCAGCCTGGGAGCGACGCCGTGGCGCGCGTTCTGGCAGGTGATGCTGCCGATCATCCGGCCCGGCGTCATGGCGGGTGCGGTCTTCGCCTTCATCTCCTCCTTCGACGAGCTCATCGTCGCCCTCTTCATCTCGGGCTCGACCGCGGTGACCTTGCCGCGCAAGATGTGGCAGAGCATCCGCTTCGAGATCGATCCCACGATCGCCGCGGTCTCGACCCTCCTCATCGTTTTCACAGGTGCCCTGTTCGTGACCGCGGAGCTGCTCCGCCGCCGCTCGCAGCGCCTGCGCACGACGGCGGGTGCCGCGGTCCCCGCCTGAGATGCGGAAGCCCGCGGACCCCCTTTCGCCGGTCGAGCGAAAGGTATTTGATGGGCGTCCCACGTGGCCGGGACGCTTGACGGAATCTAAGGGAGGGAACCCATGCGCGAAGATCGGGACTTCGTCCACCACCTCTTGTCGCTGGCGCTCAAGTCGCCCCAGGCGCTTGCGCAGGGCCGGCGGGAATTCCTGCGCTCGGCGGGGCGGCTCGCCCTCGGTGCCGGTGCCTTAGCTGCCCTCGACCGCGTCTTGGCACCGGAGCCGGCGCTGGCCGCCGACGCGGCCCCCTTGCCCGAGATCACCGCCATCCCCGAGAAGCTCAAGGGTAGCGGCACCGTGCGGGTCTGCTCCTACGGCGGTGCCTTCCAGGAGGCCCAGCGCAAGGCTTATTTCCAGCCCTTCGAGCGCCTCTCGGGCATCAAGGTGGTCGAGGCCGAAGGTCCCGACGTGGCCAAGGTCAAGGCCATGGTGGACACCAAGAACGTCGAATGGGACGTGGCCGAGTTCGACGTCGCCGACATCATCAACCTCGCGCGCAAGGGCGACTATTGGGAGGCGATCGATTACGGCCTGGTCGATACCGCCAATATCGACGCCGCGTTCCGCTACAAGGACGCGCTCGCCATGCTGCCCTACGGGCAGGTCCTGGCCTATCGCACGGACGCCTTCAACGGGGCCAAGCCCGACGGCTGGGCCGACTTCTGGGACACCAAAAAATTCCCCGGCGGGCGCACCATGCCGGCCGGCTCGGGCGGCCTCTCCCCCGATCTCGAATCGGCGACGATGGCAACCGGGGTGCCGATGGACAAGGTCTACCCCATCGACATCGACAAGGCCTACGCCAGCCTCGGCAAGATCAAGCCGGCGATCGTCAAGTGGTGGGAAGCGGGTGCCATCCCCGCCCAGCTCCTCAATGACAAGGAAGTCACCATGGGGATCGCCTGGAACGGCCGCATCGCCGCGATCCAGGCCAAGGGTGCGCCCGTCGACGTGGCCTGGCGCCAGGGGGCGCTGCGCACCGACGTCTGGGCCGTGCCCAAAGGGGCCGCCAATAAGGTGAACGCGATGAAGTTCACCGCCTTCATCACGCTTCCCATCCCCCAGGCCCGTCTCTCGATGCTGATCCCCTACGGCTTCGTCAACAACAAGGCGGTCGACTACCTGCCGGCCGAGCGGCTCAAGGTGCTGCCGACCTCGCCCGAGATCAAGAAGCAGCTCTACGTCTACAACTCGCAATGGTGGGCGGACAACCGCGACAAGGTGATCGCGCGCTGGGCGAGCTTCGTGCTCTCCTAAGCGGGGGATGGCGCTTCATTTCGAACGCAGCGAGTTCGCGGCACGGATCGCGCGCGCGCGCACGGCCCTGCGCGAGGCGGGGCTCGACGCGCTCCTGATCTTTGCGCAGGAGAGCCACTATTACCTGACCGGCTTCGACACGAGCGGCTTCGTCTTCTTCCAGTGCGCGGTGCTCACGGCGGACGAGGGTGCGATCACCTTGCTCACGCGCCGGCCCGACCTCGAGCAGGCGCGGCGCACCTCCGTCATCGAGGACGTGCGCATCTGGTACGACGAGGAGGGTGCCGATCCCACGCGCGAGCTCAAGGCGATCCTCGAGGAGAAGGGCTTGGCCGACAGCCGCATCGGCATCGAGCTCAACACCTTCGGGCTGACCGGCCTCAATCACGAGCGCGTGCGCCTGCGCCTCGAGGGCTGGTGCGAGCTGGTCGACGCCTCGAACCTCGTGCGCGGCCTCAGGCTTACCAAATCCCCGGCCGAGCTCGTCTATGTGAGGAAGGCGGCAAACCTCGCCGATGCAGCACTCGGTGCCATGCTGGGAGCAACGCGACCCGGGGCCTTCGAGGGAGCGATCGCGGCGGCAGGGGCGGCGGCGATCTTAGCGGGTGGGGGCGACCCGCCCCCTTCCGGCCCTGTGCTGGGCTCGGGCGAGCGGGCCCTTCTCGTGCGCAGCTCGACCGGCTACCGCAAGCTCGATGCGGTCGACCAGCTCACCCTCGAGTTCGCCGCGAGCTATCGCTACTACTGCGCCTGCCTGATGCGCACCGTCGCGATCGGCAAGGGCGAGCCCCGCCAGCGCGCGATGTACGAGGCCACGCGCGAGGCCTTGGCCGCGATGACCGAGGCAGCATTGCCGGGCCGTCCCTTGGGCGAGATCGACGACGCCCACCGCCGCGTCTTCGACCGGGCGGGTTACGGCAAGGTGCGGCTCGCGGCCTGCGGCTATTCGCTGGGTGCCACCTTCAAGCCGTCGTGGATGGACGTCCCGCCCATGATCTATTCGGGCAACCCGACGCCGATGCGGCCGGGCATGGTGCTCTTCCTGCACGCCATCCTGGTCGATGCCGAGCACGGCCTCGCGATGTCGCTCGGCCACACCATCGCGATCGGTGCTGGCGGGGCGGAGGTGTTGAGCGCCTTGGCGCCGGAATACCGCGTGTGCGCGTGAGCTCGTGCGCGCGCGGCCGGTGCGGTATATTCGCCGTTCCAGGGAGGGAATGCCGATGACCAACGTCACCAAGGAAAAGCAATACGCGATCGACTGGATCCAGACGAACGCCACGCGCTTCTCCGCCTGGCACAGGAAGATCTGGGATTACGCCGAGCCGGCGTGGCGCGAGTACAAGTCGGCCAAGGCCTATTGCGAGCTCTTGCGCGCCGAGGGCTTCGCGGTCGAGGAGGGCTCGGGCGGGATGCCGACCGCCTACGCGGCAAGCTGGGGCAAGGGTAAGCCCGTGCTCGGCACCTACGCCGAGTACGACGCCGTCCCGGGCAATTCCCAGCAGGTGGTGACGCACCGCGCCCCGCGCGCGGGGCTGCATCCCTGGGCGGCGGGCCATACCGATCCCCATTCCGCCCTCGGCACGGTAGCCCTCGCGGGCGTGCTCGCGACCAAGGCGGCGATGGAAAAGTTCGGGCTTCCGGGGACGCTCAAGATGTTCGGCGAGCCGGCCGAGAAGGTCTGCGGCTCGAAGCCGGTGCATGCGGCCAAGGGCTATTTCGACGGCAGCGACGCCTTCATCGCTTACCACCCGCACTTCGGCAATACCGCCATCTGGGATACCCACTGCGGCTCCTATTGGAGTGCCGTCTTCACCTTCGAAACCTTGGCACCCGAGACCTGGATCGACAAGAGCCTGGTGCCCTGGACCCACACCTCGCACGCCGCCGCTCGCTGTCCGGGGGCGATCGACGCGCTCTGCCTCATGTACACCATGACGAAATACACCAAGGAGGCGATGTTCCCGCATACCGGCACCTGGACCTTGAACGAGTTCGTGCTCGCGGCGGGCGACGCCACCTCGGACAATTTGCCGCCGCGCTTCAGCCAGATCCAATATTCCTGGCGCTCGCCCGACCTCGGCATCCAGCAGCAGATCTACAAGGTGCTCGAGAACAACGCCCGCCATGCCGCGGGGACGACCGGCTGCACGGCCTCGGTGCGCTGGGTCACCAAGACGCGCGTGGGCCTCGCCAACCACGCGATGGCCGAGCTCACCTTCCAGAACATGGAACTGGTCGGCGCCCCCAAGTTCGACGACAAGGCGCGCACCTTCGCGCGCGAGATCCAGAAGAACCTCGGGCTCAAGCCGATGGAGAACCCGTTCCTCGCGGATTCCGAGCGGCTCATGCGACCCCAGGACTACGAGACGCTCCTGCGCCGCTCGCTGCCCGAGTGGCAGAAGTGCTTCACCTCCGACGATTACGTGGACTACACCTGGCACGCCCCGACCGTGCGCGTCTTCACCATGCGCCCCAGGCTCCGCCCGCCCGAGCCGGGCTACGAGTACCCTGCCTGGGTGGCCAACGCGCTCGGCGGCTATGCGCCGGCGATCGACCCGGGCATCCTGCTCGGGGCCAAGACGATCGCGGCCACCTTCCTCGATCTCTACACCCGCCCCGAGGCGTTGCAGCGCGCCCAGGACGAGTTCAAGGAGCGCACGGGAGGCGGCGTCGGCGGCTCGAAATGGGTCGCGCCCTTGCTCCCCAAGGACTTCAAGCCGCCCGTCGATCTGCGCTGGCCCGAATACATCCAGACCGTGCGCGGGGAGGAATGGTGGATTCCGACCCCCGAGTCCGGCTCGGGCGCCGGGGAGCGGCTGTGACCTCGCGAGAAAGAAGCAAGGAGAT
>DATJAC010000273.1:0-31905 GCA_035516655.1 Alphaproteobacteria bacterium
TCGCCGCCCCAGAGATTGCGGAAGCGCACTTCGCCGGCGCTGCCATGCTCCGCCCGTCGCACAAGAAGTGTGATCGCGGTGCCGACCTGGATGCCCTCGCGATTGTGCTCGGTCGAGAAGACGCTCGGGTCCGGCTCGCCCTCGGGCGTCAGCTTGCCTGTGCGGTACTTGTCGCCGTTCAAGCAGTCGACCCAGATCTTGTCGAACACTTCCAGGTAGCGCTCGCGCATACCGGTGAAGGAGAGGCCGTCGAGCCAGGAGTAGTTGGAGATGAAGGAGACAATGCCGCGCCCGGACTGCTCGACGATGCGCCGCTCCGCCATCCGGAAGAAACGGACGTAGAGGTCATTCAGCCCGTGTCCTTCCGGCGGACGCACCCGCTTTACGCTACGATAGGCGTTGCTCAGCTCGCGCTCCTCGGTGACGGCGACGCCAGCGAAGCCGTTATAAGGCGGGTTGCCGAGGACGACGAGGATCGGTTTCTCGCGCTTGACCTCGCGCGCGTAATCGGCCTCCTCCTGGAGTCCGGCCAGAAGATGCAGCTAATGCGCCCCCGTGGGTGGTGGCCCCCAGCCGGTGAGCGCGTTGGTGAGATAGACCGCCACGCGCTCTGCTTCCTCGGCGCCCAAGTGGACGCGTCGGCCAAGCGGAGCGTCGAACGACTCAAGCAGAAGCGAGAGTTGGAAGTGCGCGACGACGAAGGGGGCCGGCAGAATCTCGAAGCCGCAAACGCGTTCCATCGCCGCGCGCTTGAGTTCGACCGCCACCAACGCATCCTCGCCCTTGGCGCGCAACGTGCGCTCGATGCGCTTCAAAGCGGCGATGAGATAAGAGCCCGTGCCGCAGCAGGGATCGAGCACGTAGACCCGGTTGTCGGCCAGGCCGTCGGGAACGCCGAGTTCTTCCCGCAGCACGGCGTCGACGCGCTCGACCATATAATCGACGACCTCGGGCGGGGTGAACCAGACGCCGAGACTTTTCCGGAGCTCGCTGTCGAAGGCCTCGAGGAAAGGCTCGTAGAAATACTCGACCGCGTGCTCGTCTTGAAAATCCGCGAAAAACGCCGTCTCGTCGACGCGCCGAAGCGTCATGGCCGCCCACTCGACAAGTTCCTGGAGCTTGAGCCGCCCGAGAAGGAACGGATCGTTGACGGCATGGAAGAGCTGCTGGAGGACGGGAAGCCGTAAGTGCCAGGCGGCCGTCCTCTCGTTAAAGGGCTGACGCTGCCCCGCCTCCACGTGCGTCTTGCACCAGAGAATCCAGGCTGAGAACACGCCGTAAAAGAGCGTCTGAACGAGCGTAGAATGAAAGAAGTGGGCGCCCTTCTTGTCGTCGAACTTCATGCCGAGCGCTTCCTCGAGCGATTCCTTGAGTTGGGCGAAGGCGGGGAGGTCCGGCTCCGCCTCGATGCGCGCCAAGGCATCGCGCGCATATGAAGCGAGGAACCAGGCGACGTCCTTGGGCTGAGTCAGGACGGCGCGGTGAAGCAGTACCCGGCGGATGAACTCCTCCAAGCGTTGCTCGATGTTCTTGGGCGCTCGGGAGGGATGCGCGCAAAGCTCCCAGAAAGAGTCGGCGTCGTGCGCCAGCTCGATATGCTCGAGATCGACGGCGCGCCCGGCCTCGTCGCGCCCGACGAGAAGAAAACGTCGGTAGTTGGTGACGAGCACGAGCCCGTACCGGTCCCAGTAGCGTTGCACTTGCTCGCTGCGCGCAAGCTGGTCGAAGTCGTCCTCGGCGGGTTTTGCCTCGATGACTCCCCGGTCCGGCGGCAGGGACGGTCCAAGGATGCCACTCGCTTTGCCGCGGCCGAGTCGGGAGAGCGTGTAGAGCCCGAAATCCGGCGTGCCGGCGCCTTCATCCGGAATTTGCCCCACACAGAGAACCTTGGGCTTAAGGTGGCGGCCGATCTCGTTGAGGAGGTTCTGCAGCGGGGTGTAATAGGACATTTCGGGCGAGGAGCCGTGACGCCGAATGGCGCCCATGTCCTCGAGGTAAGTCTTGAAGGCCGAGGTCAATCCGCGTCCCCCGTGCGCCACTCTGCCGTCATGCACGCCCAAGGTGCGCGAGCAGAGTTGCGAATGCAATACGAGAATGTGGGCATTGCGACGGCCGGCCCACCTCGCCGGCGTCGTGGCCCTCCCTCGCCCTCCCACGGCCTTGCGGCCGCGGGTCCCTCGTCGATCCGCTTTGCGGCTCGGCCCCGCATGCACGGGAGGGGCAAACGCGCGAGTTGACTGTGTACATAATCGTATCCATATTAGCCGATGGAATTCGAATGGGACGAGACGAAGAGGCTGGCAAACCTCGCCAAGCATGGTCTCGACCTGATGACGGGTGCGGCGCTCTTCGATGGCCGTCCCGTTTACAGCCTTCCGTCCCCGCGCTCCGGCGAGGAGCGCTTCGTCACGGTCGGGCTGCTCGAGGAGGAAGTTGTGGCCGTCGTCTGGGCGAGGCGGGTGGCGGCCATTCGGTTGATTTCGTTGCGGAGGGCGAGAGATGCGGAGAAAAGAGCGTATCGTGCGCGCTTCGGCTAGGGAGATCGCCGAGCGGGTTCGGCGCGGCGAAAGCAGGAGCGATTGGAAGCGCGCCAAGGCGATACCCCAGGCCGAGGTCGAGCGCCTGGCCGACCGGGAGGACGGTGCACTCCCCGCCGGGTGGGAGAGCACGGCCGTCATCGGCCTCCCGCCTGCCAAGCAGGACATCCACATTCGCCTCGACGCGGACGTGCTGGCGTGGTTCAGGAGGACCGGCAAGGGCTATCAGACGCGCATCAACAACGTGCTGCGGGCCTTCGTCGCGAGCCGTAAAGGCACCTCGCCTCGAGTGGATTGAAGGGTGGCCCACCCCTATTCCGCCCGCCGGCGGCGGCGCTCGGCCTCGAGCCGGCCGATGAGGAAGAGGGCGAGCATGCGGAAGTCGCTCGCGAAGGACCAGAGCGGGTAGCGCAAGGTCGCCGGGCGGTTGCGCTCGAAGACGAGATGGCCGAGCCAGGCGAAGCCGTAGCCGACGAGAAGGGCCGCCGGGAGGGCGCGCCAGTCGCCGGCGAGGATGCCGGCGAGGAGGATGAGGAGGCCCAGACCCGTGCCGAGGTAGTGGCAGACCCGCGTCGCGCGCGCGCGGTGCTCGGCGAGATAATGGGGCCAGAACTCGGCGTAGGTCGTCGGGCGCTTGCTCATGGCTTGAAAATCCGCGGCGATCGGGGTAAGTCAACCTCCGCGAGAGCGTAAACCTTGGAAGCGGTAGCGTATCATGGGATATCGGGTTGCGGTGGTGGGGGCGACCGGCAATGTCGGCCGCGAGATGCTCCAGACCTTGGCCGAGCGCAGCTTCCCCGCGGACGACGTGGTGGCGCTGGCCTCCGAGCGTTCGGCGGGTACGGAAGTCTCCTTCGGCGAGAAGGACACCCTCAAGGTCCGCGACCTCGCCAAGTTCGACTTCAAGGGCATCGACATCGTGCTCTCCTCGCCGGGCGGCAAGGTCTCGGCCGTGCACAGCCCGCGTGCGGCCAAGGCGGGGGCCGTGGTCATCGACAACACCTCCTATTTCCGCATGGACCCCGACGTACCCCTCGTCGTCCCCGAGGTCAACGCGCAGGCGATCAAGGGCTACGTCAAGAAGCGCATCATCGCCAACCCCAACTGCTCGACCATCCAGATGGTGGTGGCCTTGAAGCCGCTCCACGACCTCGCGCGCATCAAGCGCGTCGTGGTCGCGACCTATCAATCGGTCTCGGGGGCGGGCAAGGAGGCGATGGACGAGCTCTTCGAGCAGACGCGCGGGATCTACGTCGGCGACCAGCTGCAGAAGCGGAAGTTCACCAAGCAGATCGCCTTCAACGTCATTCCCCACATCGGCGCCTTCAAGGACGACGGCTCGACCGAGGAGGAATGGAAGATGGTGGTCGAGACCAAGAAGATCCTCGATCCCGACATCGCGGTCGCGGCCACTTGCGTGCGCGTCCCGGTCTTCATCGGCCATGCCGAGGCGGTCACGCTCGAGTTCGCGAAACCGATCACGGTCGAGGCCGCACGCGCGGCGCTCAAGGGAGCCCCCGGCGTGGCCCTCGTCGATTACCGCGTCGACGACGGCTACGTGACCCCGGTCGAGTGCGCCGGCGAGGACGCGGTCTTCGTCAGCCGCATCCGCCAGGACCCGAGCGTCGCCAACGGCCTGAGCCTCTGGATCGTCTCCGACAATCTGCGCAAAGGGGCGGCGCTCAACTCGGTGCAGATCGCCGAGGAGCTGGTCAAGTCCTACATGCAGAAGGCGGCGTAGCTCCGGCTCTCATTCGCGCGGGAGCGCCATGCCCGTCGTCGAGCGCATCGCTGGCCATCAGGCGGAGCTTGCCCGCATCCGGCGCGACATCCACGCCCACCCGGAGCTCGGCTACAAGGAGCTGCGCACCTCCGATCTCGTGGCGCGCGCACTTCAGTCCTACGGCATCGAGGTGCATCGCGGCCTCGCCAAGACCGGGGTCGTCGGCCGGCTCAAGGTCGGGCGCGCCAACCGCGCCATCGGCCTGCGCGCCGACATGGATGCGCTGCCGATCCTGGAGAAGAACGACTTCGCGCACCGCTCGCAAGCAGACGGCGTCATGCACGCCTGCGGCCACGACGGACATACCACCATGCTGCTCGGCGCCGCGCGCTACCTCGCCGAGACCAAGAATTTCGACGGCACCGTCAACTTCATCTTCCAGCCCGCCGAGGAAGGGGGCGGGGGCGCGCGGGTGATGATCGAAGAGGGCCTCTTCGAGAAGTTCCCCTGCGATGCCGTCTACGGCATGCACAACTGGGCGACGGCCCCCGCCGGCACCTTCGGCATCCGCGCAGGTCCCACCATGGCCGCCTCGGGCAGCTTCGATCTCGTGATCCAGGGCAAGGGTGCCCATGCCGCGCGGCCCGAATCCGGGGTCGATCCCGTGGTGGTCGCGGCCAACATGGTGATGGCGATCCAGACGATCGCGAGCCGCAACGTGAGTGCGATCGACTCCCTCGTCATCAGCGTCACCCAGATCCATGGCGGGGATGCCTATAACGTCATCCCCGACGAGGTGACGCTCAAGGGCAACGTGCGCGCCTACCGCCCCGAGGTGATCGCCAAGATCGGCCCCGCCCTCGAGCGCGTGGCGGAGGGGGTCGCCGCCACCTACGGGGCCAAGGCCAGGCTCGCCTTCCGCATGAACTATCCGCCCCTCATCAACCACGCCGAGGAGGCGCGCATCGCGGGCGACGCCGCGGCCGAGGTGGTGGGCGAGGCGAACGTCAACCGCGACATGCCGCCGCGCACGGCATCCGAGGACTTCTCCTACATGCTCGAGGCCCGGCCCGGCGCCTTCATCTTCATCGGCAACGGCAAGGGCGAGGGCGCTTGCGACGTGCACAATCCGCACTACGACTTCAACGACGACATCATCCCGCTCGGTGCCAGCTTCTTCGTGCGCCTGATCGAGAAGAACCTGCCGAAGCGCTAGAGCGGAATGTGATCAAGTCGAATCGGCGTTTTCATCGTCATTCCCGCGAAAGCGGGAATCCAGCGGCGCCATGGACCCCCGCGTGCGCGGGGGTGACGATCGTGATGCTTCAGCTTAATCGCATCCTGTTCTAGGCCGCGGTCCGATCAAGTGGAATCAATCCACATCGTCGTTCCCGCGAAAGCGGGAACCCGGGACCAGCTGACGGGCCGTTGCCCCTGGACCCCGGCTTTCGCCGGGGTGACGAAAGAGATGTTCTACTTGATCGGATTCAGCTCTAACGACAAGGCTTAAGAAGGTTTTTGCCACGGAGGACACGGAGGACACGGAGAGGGTCTTCTTGCGCGAAGCGCGGGCGACTTCCCTTCCTCCGTGCCCTCCGTGTTCTCCGTGGTGAAACTTCTTCTACTTGCGTCGGAGCGCCTCTCAGCACCCCAGCTGGCCGGCGAGATCGTTGAAATCCTTGGCGACGAAGTCCCAAGCTTCCGCCGGCTCGAGGTCCGGCTTGACCTTGGGCCCATGTTCCTTGGGCCGCGGCACGAAGGCGCACTTGAGCCCGCAGGCGCGTGCCGCCTTGAGGTCCGAATTATGAGCGGCGACCATCATGCATTCGGCGGGGGCCAAGCGCAGGAAAGCGGCCGATTTGAGATAGGCCTCGGGGCAGGGCTTGTAGTGCCGGGCGAGCTCGGCGCCGAGGATCATGTCCCACGGCAGCCCGCCCCACTTCGCGAGCTCGACCATGAGGGCCACGTTGCCGTTCGAGCAGGTGGCGATGATGTAATTCGCCTTGAGGCGCCTGAGCCCCGCGACCGCGTCCGGCCAGGGATCGAGCCGGTGCCAGGCGCGGTTGAAGTGCTCCAGCGCCGCCTCGGGGATGCCTTTGATGCCGGCATCGGCGAGGAGCCGGTCGAGGCTCATGCGGTGGAGCTCGTCGAGCACCTGCCACGGCATGGTACCGCGGCGCACACGCTCGAGCGTGGGCTGATAGAGCCCGCGCCAGGCATCGGCGAACTCGGTCCAGTCGATGCCGTCGAGGCCCTGCTCGCGGCCGAAGGCCTCGCCCTCGCGCGCGACGCTCGAGCGCCAATCGACCACGGTGCCGAAGACGTCGAAGAGGAGGGCTTTCGGCCGGCTGGTCATGGCAGCACCTCGTCTCGATTGCCGACGCGAAGTCGTGCCGGCGGGCTCAGGTGAAGATATGCACGAGCACGCCGGCGCCGAAGAGGAGCATGATGACGCCGGAGACGCGGCGGACCCAGGGAAGCCCGCCGTCCGAGACGGCACCGCGGAAGAGGTTCACTCCGCTCGTGAGAACGAGCCACCACAGGGCCGAGCCGAGAAAGACCCCGCCCGTCACCAGCCCGCCGCCCGAGAAGGTCTCCGTACCCGTAGCGATGCCGACCGCGGCGAACACCGCCGTGAGCGAGAAGATGGTGATCGGATTGGTGATGGTGAGGAGGAAGGTGGTCGCCAAGTCATTGGCGAGATCGCTCGCCTCGAGCGCAGCACCGGGCGGGCGCCCTTTGCTGAGCAGGCCATGGCAGCCAAGTGCCAAGAGGAGGCTCGCACCCCCGAGCTGGAACCAGAATAGCTCGCGCGCGAGGAATTCCGCGATGAAGCTGACGCCGAAGGCGGCGATGGCGCCGAACACCGCGTCGGCGCAGGCCGCCCCCATGCCGGAGGCGAGACCGTAGAGCACGCCCTTGGTGAGCGAGCGCTGGATGCAGAGGATGCCGACCGGACCCACGGGGGCCGCGATCGCGAATCCCACGGCGAGGCCCTTGAAGAAGAGGAGCAGCTGCATGAGGCCGACATTCGAGGTGGAACCGCTGCCCCGCCGGCCGAAGTGATGAGCATCTGCTGGGGTCCCGCACCCCCCATCCGCCGTGGCAGCCCCGTTTAGCCTATCCTGGCGGCTTTGAACAGGCGCTTGGGTGCGAGCAAAGCGTCCTGCGCCTCGACCAGGGCGAGCTCGCTGCCGCCCAGTGCCGCCGTCCGCACCATGACCGCATGGACCGCAGCGACGGCGTGCTCGAGGGCGAGCCGCACGCTGCGCTGCTTGAGGTAATGACCGAGAAAAAGGGCGCCGAAGCAGTCCCCGGCGCCATGGGCGAGGGAGGGGGCGGCGGGGCACTCCACGGTCCAGGCCGTTTTGCGCGCGACCGCGAGGGTTGCGATCCTGATGCGCTTGCCCGAGCCGCGGCGCAGTCCTTTGACCACGATCAGGCGCGGCCCGCGCTCGAGGAGGCTCCGCGCCGCGGCGAGGGCCGTGTCGACATTGTCGGTGTCGCGGCCCGCGAGCCGGCCGAGCTCGAAGGCATTGGGCAGCAGGATGTCGGCGAGGGCGAGGGCGTGGTCGCGAAAGAACTCGGGGATGCCCGGGCGCACATAGAGTCCCTTGACGCTGTCTCCCATGACCGGATCGCAGGCGTAGAGGGCGCGCGCGTTCGCCGCCTTCACGCGCCGGACCGCATCGAGCAGGCCCGCCCCCAGGCTCGCCTCGCCGAGATAGCCGCTCAGGACGGCACTGCAGCGCTTGAAGGCCTCGCACTCGGCGAGCCCCTCGAGGAGGGCCGCGAGCTCCGCGGGCGTCATCACCCGGCCGTGCCAGCCGCCGTAGCCCGGATGATGGGCAAGCGTCACGGTGTCGATCGGCCACACCTCGTGCCCGAGGCGCTCGAGCGCGAGCCGGGCGGCGCTGTTGCCGACATGGCCGAAGACGACGGAGGATTGGATGGAGAGCACGTTCATGGCGGCGGCCGGACAGCGCGAAAGTTCGAATGCCGCCGAGCTTGCCACGGCCGCTCCCGCCAGCACCAGCGTCTTGCACCGCAGCATCGCCCTTGTTAGGGTCCACCTGCGCGCCGGAGCGACGACGCGATCACCGCGATGGACACAGCATGAGCCGGACCGCGAGGCCTCGCCGCAGCGTGCTCTACATGCCGGGCTCGAACGCGCGCGCGCTCGAGAAGGCGCGCACGCTCGCGGCCGACGGGCTCATCCTCGATCTCGAGGATGCGGTCGCTCCCGATGCCAAACCGGCCGCCCGCGCGCAGGTCGCGGCGGCACTTTCGGCCGGCGGCTATGGCACGCGCGAGCTCATCGTGCGCGTGAACGGGCTCGACACGCCGTGGGGTGCCGACGACCTCGCCATGGTCGCGCGCAGCCCGGCCCACGCGG
Source organism: Alphaproteobacteria bacterium (assembly GCA_035516655.1). Lineage (GTDB taxonomy): Bacteria > Pseudomonadota > Alphaproteobacteria > JACZXZ01 > JACZXZ01 > DASPPM01. The sequence goes on from DATJAC010000273.1 coordinate 8,657, forward strand.
TCCTCCTGCCCAAGGTCGAGCGCAAGGACATGGTAGAGGAGGTCGAGCGGCGGCTTGCGGCCGCGGGTGCGGCCGCGACGCTCGCGATCTGGTGCATGATGGAGACCCCGCTCGGCATCCTCCATGCCGAGGAGATCGCCGGCTCCTCCACGCGCGTCGGCTGCCTCGTCATGGGCACCTCCGATCTCGCCAAGGATCTCCACGCCGCGCACACCGAGACGCGGCTGCCGCTCTTGCCGAGCCTCGGCTTGGCCCTCCTCGCGGCCCGCGCCTACGGCCTCGCCATCCTCGACGGCGTGCACCTCGATCTCGCCGACGACGCCGGCTTTGCCGCGAGCTGCCGCCAGGGCAAGGAGCTCGGCTTCGACGGCAAGACCCTCATCCACCCGAAGACGATCGCGGCGGCGAACGAGATCTTCGCCCCTTCGCCCGCGGACGTCGCCTGGTCGCGCCGCATCATCGCGGCCCATGGCGAGGCGAGCGGTGCGGGCAAGGGGGTCGTCCTCGTCGACGGCAAGCTGATCGAGAACCTCCACGTCGAGGAAGCCAGGCGGCTGGTAGCGCTTGCCGACGCCATTCAAGCCCTCGCGGCGGCGGCCGCGGCCTAGCTTAGCGAGGCGCTGGCGATGGCGGGGAGCAAGACCGGGAGGGGGAATTTCTTCGAGGACTTCCGCCTCGGCCAGGAGCTCGTGCACGCCACGCCGCGCACGGTCGGTGCCGGCGACGCGGCCCTCTACCTCGCCCTCACCGGCACGCGCTTCGCGCTCAATTCCTCGGTCGAGTTCGCGCGCGGCTGCGGGCTGCCATCGGCCCCGCTCGACGATCTCCTCGTCTTCCATATCGTCTTCGGCAAGACCGTACCCGACGTGTCGCAGAATGCGATCGCCAATCTCGGCTATGCCGACTGCCGCTTCCTGGCGCCGGTCTATGCGGGCGATACGCTCGCGGCCCGCAGCCGCGTCATCGGGCTCAGGGAGAACGCCAACCGCCAGAGCGGGATCGTCTATGTGCGCTCGACGGGGACGAACGCACGCGGCGAGCCTGTGCTCGATTACGTGCGCTGGGTGATGGTGCGCAAGCGCAGCGAGACCGCACCGGCGGCGGCAGCGACGGTGCCGACCCTGGCCCGCGCCGTGCCGGCCGCATCATTGGCCCTGCCGGCGGGCCTGACGTTCGAGCGCTACGACTATGCGCTCGCCGGCTCGCCCAACAGCTGGGAGGATTACGCGCCGGGCGAGCGCATCGACCACGCGGACGGCGTCACCATCGAGGAGGCCGAGCACATGATGGCGACGCGGCTCTACCAGAACACGGCCCGCGTCCACTTCAACCAGCACGCCCAGGCGGAGAATCGCTTCGGCCGCCGCCTCGTCTACGGCGGCCACGTCATGAGCCTTGCCCGGGCCTTGAGCTTCAACGGCCTCGGCAACGCTTGCAAGATCGCCGCCATCAACGGCGGCCGCCACGTCGGCCCGAGCTTTGCCGGCGACACGATCTATGCCTGGAGCGAGGTGCTCGAGCGCTTCGAGATCCCGGGACGGCGCGACGTGGGCGCCTTGCGCCTGCGCACCCTCGCCTGCAAAGACTGTCCTGCCGCCGATTTCCCCGACAAGGACGCGCAAGAGAAGTTCGACCCCGCGGTCGTGCTCGAGCTCGACTACACCGTGCTCCTGCCCCGGCGCGGCTGAGGCGGCTGAGGTTTTCAGGGGCGCCTCGCTGCGGCTGCAGTGCGTCCTACGAGACGCTTGCTGCGCTCGCTCCTCAGGCTGAGGTCAAGTCTTTTTGCCACACGCCAATGCGCCTCATCCTGAGGAGCGCCCCGGAGGGGCGCGTCTCGAAGGACCCGCAGCGGTGCTGCGAGCGGCCAAAAAAGCGAAACGCCGCGGACCCATGTCCGCGGCGCTCGGGTGGCGAGCCACCTGAATTAGTGAGGCGTCAGGAGCGCAAGTGTGAACCTACGCTTGTGTCCGGGCGGACACTCCTGACGCCTCGGGAGCCGAAGCCCCCTGGCCCGAGCGAGCGACCCGGCTTCCGGCTTTCCCGCCCCTCGGCAGCGCCCCCGTTAAGAGGTGCCCCGCCTGGGCGAGGAGCCGTATCCCCCTTGCGGGAGATCGCCGGCGAAAAGCCTGCCCTTCGGCCGCATCCGGTTCCCCTCGTCGCGTCCCTCCTCCCTTGCGGGCGGATTTTCGCGCCAAAGACCACGAGTCCCCGAAGGGTCCCGCGGCCCCCCGTGACGGCCCCGGCGGCCCGAAGGTGCCGACGCCGATCCGAGACAGGAGCCGGCCGACCGGGAGCTCGACCTCCCGCCCGAAGGCGCCGCTCCGAAGAGACCGCACCCTCGAGGCCGAGTGGCGCCGCCCCGAAGGGCGGCGTCGCTCCGCTGCTTTCGTCCCCGCGCTCGCCGCCCGCAACCCCGAAGGATCTCGGGTGGCTTCGCGCGAGGCTACTCGCCTCGACACTCTCTCGTGCCGCAAAGATGGTATCTGCTCTACCAGTGCATTCAATGCAAAACCGCGCTTCACCTGAAAATATCTGTGAGTAGATTTCCCGCTTCCGCACAAGGCTTCCACAATTAGTCCACATATTTATGCACAAGCGGCCTTGATTAGGCGGCCGCCCAATAAAACGATGTATTGCGCTTCGCCCTCCTGCCGCGCGACGCGTCGGCTCCTCTGCGCAAACGGAAGGCGGAAAGGGCGGCGGCGTCGGGAGCGTAAGTTGCACTTACGCTCTCCCGTCCAGGCGGGACACTCCCGACGCCCCAGGGCCTTCATTGAATAAGGAGGCGGCGTCGGGAGCGTAAGTTGCACTTACGCTCTGTGTCCGGGCGGGACACTCCCGACGCCGCCGGGGCCTGGGCGGACCCCGTGCTGGAAGGCATGCGGCCGCGCCGCCATCGACGGGCGAGCACCTCAGGGAGAAGTGCGCGCCGCGCCCATGTTTGAGGGTCGGGCCTGCCCTGGGCGGAGCAGGACCCGAGCCCGCAGCGCGTCGCCGTCGCGGGAACCGCTCCTGACAAGAGCCGTCGCTTGCGCGCGGCTCCGTCCAGGCGAAGGGAACCGGTACTCCCGGGCGAGGAGGCAGCCCCCCTTAGCCACCTGCCGCTCGGCGCGCCCGTGGGCGAGCGTCGGGCCGGTGCCAAATCCCCGTTCCGGCACGTTGGCACTCCCACTCGTCCAGCTGCCGATCCTTGCGGATCGGCGGGAGAGGAAAGTTGCCGCGCTTTCTTGCGAAAGCATCGCCGCGTCCGCTCCGGAAATGCCGCCCGTCTGCAAGCCCGCCCGGTACCGGCCGGCCCGCAGTCGGTACGCACATCCCGGCGCTGTGCACCCCAGCACCGCCAAGTATAGTGCAGAGCATGATCCCGACCAGCAACGGGAAAATCAAATATTGCGCGAAAAACTTGTGAATAAATCCGAGAGTCGCCCACAACTCCCCAACAAGTTTTCCACCAGATTATCCACATGGACTGCGGCGCCTGCCCCATGCCGCGCCGTCTAGCCGACTGCAGCTCTTGCATTCGGCCGGGGAATTCATCCGGCAAGGGCCAGCCCTGCGCTTTTGCTGCGGCGCGAAAGATTGACTTGGGCGATGGCGGGGCCTAGAAAGGCCGTGGATGATCGGGCACGGCGCCAGCATCCGTGACCGAGCAGAGCCTGCTCGGTACGCGGACCCCTGCCCATGAAGGCGCTCGACAATGACCGCTCGTAACCGGCCGCTCTCCCCCCACCTGCAGATCTACCGCCCGCAACTGACCTCGGTGCTCTCGATCACGCACCGCGCGAGCGGGGTCGCCTTGGCGCTTGGCACCCTTCTCCTCGTGTGGTGGATCGCGGCGGTGGTGCGCGGGCCCGACTCCTTCGCCCTCGTGCAGCATTTCATCGCCTCCTTCATCGGGCGGCTCCTGCTCTTCGGCTGGACCTGGGCGCTCTTCTTCCATCTCGCGAACGGGGTGCGCCATCTCGCCTGGGACGCGGGCCTGGGCTTCGACCTCGAGAGTACCACCGTGAGCGGCTGGCTCGCGGTCGCCGCCTCCGCCGTGCTGACCCTCGTCACTTGGCTGGTCGGCTACGTCATGCTGGGAGCGTTCTGATGGCCGGCATGCGCGCCCCCCTTGCCCGCGTGCGCGGTCTCGGCTCCGCCAAGGAAGGGGTCGAGCACTGGTGGGCGCAGCGCTTGACGGCCATCGCCCTCGTGCCGCTCACGCTGTGGTTCGTCTATTCCATGGTGGCGCTCACCGGGGCCGACCACAAGAGCGTCGCACTCTGGTTGGCGCGGCCGCGCAATGCCGTGCTCATGATCCTCCTTCTCGCCGCCACCTTCCACCATACCCAGCTCGGCCTCCAGATGGTGATCGAGGACTACGTCCACGGCGATGCCGCGCGCCTAGCTGCCATCGTCGCGGTCAAGTTCCTCGCCGTCCTGCTCGCGGTCGGCAGCATATTCGGCATCATGCGCATAGCCTTCGGAGTGATCGGCTGATGGCAAAGGCATACGAGCTCATCGATCACAACTACGACGTGGTGGTGGTGGGTGCCGGCGGGGCCGGCCTCAGGGCCACCCTCGGCATTGCCGAGAAAGGGCTCAAGACCGCCTGCATCAGCAAGGTCTTCCCGACCCGGAGCCATACGGTCGCGGCCCAGGGCGGGATCAGCGCCGCCCTCGGCAACATGGGCGAGGACGACTGGCGCTGGCACATGTACGACACCGTCAAGGGAGCGGATTGGCTCGGCGATCAGGATGCCATCGAGTACATGTGCCGCGAGGCGATCCCAGCCGTCATCGAGCTCGAGCATTACGGCGTGCCCTTCTCGCGCACGCCCGAGGGCAAGATCTACCAGCGCCCCTTCGGCGGCATGACGACGAAGTACGGCGAGGGCATCGCCCAGCGCACCTGCGCCGCCGCCGACCGCACCGGCCACGCCATCCTCCACACGCTCTACGGCCAGGCGCTCAAGCGCCAGGCCGAGTTCTTCATCGAGTATTTCGCCCTCGACCTCATGATGGACGAGGATCGCGGCTGCCGCGGCGTGGTCGCCTGGAACCTCGACGACGGCAGCTTCCACCGCTTCAACGCCCCCCTCACCATCCTCGCCACGGGCGGGGCGGGGCGCGTCTATTTCTCCTGCACCTCGGCCCATACCTGCACGGGCGACGGCAACGCCATGGTCTTGCGCGCCGGCCTGCCGCTCGAGGACATGGAGTTCGTGCAGTTCCACCCGACCGGCATCTACGGTGCCGGCTGCCTCATCACCGAGGGCGCGCGCGGGGAGGGCGGCTATCTCACCAATTCCGAGGGCGAGCGCTTCATGGAGCGCTATGCGCCCCACGCCAAGGATCTCGCCAGCCGCGACGTGGTGAGTCGCGCCAGCACGATCGAGATGCGCGAGGGTCGGGGCTGCGGTCCGAACAAGGACTATGTCCTCCTTCATCTCGAGCATCTCGATCCCAAGGTCCTGCACGAGCGCCTGCCGGGCATCTCGGAGACGGCCAAGATCTTCGCGGGCGTGGACGTGACCAAGGAGCCGATCCCGGTGCTGCCCACCTGCCACTACAACATGGGCGGCATTCCGACCAACTATCACGGCGAGGCGCTGACGCGGCTCGACGGCAATCCGGACCATGTCGTCCCCGGCCTCATGGCGATCGGGGAGGGGGCCTGCGTCTCGGTGCACGGCTCCAACCGGCTCGGCTCGAACTCGCTGCTCGACCTCGTGGTCTTCGGCCGGGCGGCCGCCAACCGGGCGGGCGAGCTGGTGAAGCCCGGCGAGCGCGCCAAGCCCTTGGCATCCGACGCCGGCGAGCCCGCCCTCGCGCGCTTCGACGCCTTGCGTCACGCCGACGGCTCGACCCCGACCGCCAAGTTGCGCCTCGAGATGCAGCGCACGATGCAGCGCGACTGTGCCGTCTTCCGCACCGGCGAGGTGCTCCAGGCGGGCCTCAAGAAGCTCGAGGAATGCTGGCAGAAGCGCGCCGATCTCAAGGTGAGCGACCGCTCGCTCATCTGGAACAGCGATCTCGTCGAGACGCTCGAGCTCGACAATCTCCTGGCGCAAGCGCTCTGCACCATCGCCTCGGCGGCCAACCGCACCGAGAGCCGGGGGGCGCACGCGCGCGAGGACTTCAGCGAGCGCGACGACGTCCATTGGCTCAAGCACACGCTCGCCTGGCTCGACGCGAGCGGCAAGGTCCGCCTCTCCGACCGGCCGGTGCACATGCAGCCGCTCACCAACGAGGTGCAGTCCTTCCCGCCCAAGGCGCGCGTCTATTGAAAAGTTTCACCACGCAGACACGGAGAACACCCATTTCCGTCATTGCGAGCCGAAGGCGAAGCAATCCGGTTTTTCGGGCACGATCCTGGATTGCTTCGTCGGCTTCGCCTCCTCGCAATGACGACGAACGAACCGTTTCCGCGTTTCTCCGTGTTGGATAGGCTCAATCGACGTAATCAGAGGATCGAGAGCGATGGTCGAATTCGCCCTTCCCGCCAACTCCAAGGTCCAGCCCGGCAAGGCCCATCCGGCACCGGCCGCGGCCAAGCGGCCCAAGGTCTTCAAGATCTACCGCTGGAGCCCCGACGACGACGCCAACCCGCGGCTCGACAGCTACACCGTCGATCTCGCCGATTGCGCGCCCATGGTCTTGGACGCCCTCATCAAGATCAAGAACGAGGTCGACGCCACGCTCACCTTCCGCCGCTCCTGCCGCGAGGGCGTGTGCGGCAGCTGCGCCATGAACATCGACGGCACCAACACGCTCGCCTGCACCAAGCCGATCGAGGAGGTGGAGGGCGAGGTCAAGGTCTATCCGCTCCCCCACATGCCGGTGGTGAAGGATCTCGTCCCCGACCTCACCCAGTTCTACGCCCAGCATGCCGCGATCGAGCCCTGGCTCAAGACGACGACGACCGCCCCCGATCGCGAGCGGCTGCAAACACCCGAGGAGCGCGCCAAGCTCGACGGGCTCTACGAATGCATCCTCTGCGCCTGCTGCTCGACCGCCTGCCCGAGCTACTGGTGGAACCCCGACCGTTATCTCGGCCCCGCCGTCCTCCTGCAGGCGCACCGCTGGATCGTCGACAGCCGCGACGAGGCGACGGGCGAGCGCCTGGACCAGCTCGAGGACCCCTTCCGCCTCTACCGCTGCCACACCATCATGAACTGCACCAAGACCTGCCCCAAGCACTTGAACCCGGCCGCCGCGATCGGCGAGATCAAGCGGCTCATCTTCGCGCGGCGCTGAGCCGAAAGTGGCCCCGGAAAGCCCCTGAAGTGGCTCTTTCGGGGATGCCACTTCCTGCGCTAGCTTCGGCCCGCGCCGGCACAGCCGGGTCAGGCCACGAGAGGACGGCATCATGTATATCCCCAAGGGCTTCGAGGTCGAGGATCTCGCGACCCTCCACGGCTTCATGGAGGAGCACAGCTTCGCCGTCCTGACCGGCACCCTCGAGGGTGCGCCTTTCGCGACCCACCTTCCGCTCCTCGTCGACCGCGAGCGCGGGCCGAAGGGCACCATCGTGGGCCACATCGCGCGCGCCAATGCCCACGGCAAAATCCTCGACGGCAAGACCCCTGCCCTTGCCATCTTCACCGGCCCGCACGCCTACGTCTCGCCGAGCTGGTACGCCTCCAAGGACGTGGTGCCGACCTGGCTCTACACGACCGTGCACGCCTACGGCCGACCGCAGGTGAGCGGCGATCCCGCCCAGGTGCGCGCCCTTCTCGAGCGCATGGTGCGGCTCTTCGAGAGCGGCTCGGCGCGGCCCTGGCAGCTCGCGAGCCAGCGCGAGGCCTATCTCGAGGGCATGCAGCGCGCCATCATCGCCTTCGAGATGCCGATCGAGCGCATCGAGGGCAAGTTCAAGCTCAACCAGATCAAGAGCGAGGCCGACCGCCGCGGCACCATCGCGGGGCTCGAGGCGACCGGCGACGGCATGGCGCGCGAGATCGCCGAGCTCATGCTGGCGCTGGAGCCGTGAAGAGCGCGCCGTCGCTTCAGCCGAGCTTGATGCTGCCTGCGATCTCGTGGGCAAGGCCGAGCTTCTCCACGGTGAGCACGATCTTCGCCTGAAGCGTCTCCGTACCCGAGAGGTTCTTCGCGGCAAGGGCCTGGCGCACCGCCGTCTCGATCTCGCGCTGGGAGGTGACGCCGACCGTCTTCAGGAACTTGCGCACCTCCATGTTGAAGACATCCTCGTTCATGGCTTCCCTTCCCTTGCTTGCGCGCACTACGCCTGCGCCACCGTGGGCGCGTCGCCTGCGACCGTGGTGCGGCGCACGTCGCGCACCTCGCGCTCGTCGAAGCGGCGCACGCGGTGCATGGTCTGGCGGTTGTCCCACATGACGAGATCGAAACAGCGCCACTTGTGCACATAGACGAACTCGGCTCGCGTCGCATGATCGACGAGATCGCGCAGGAAGGCGCGCGCCTCCGGCACCGGCCAGCCGATGATGGCGCCGGCATGGGAGGCGAGATAGAGCGATTTGCGCCCGGTCACGGGGTGCGTGCGCACGAGGCGCTGGCGCACCGGCTTGAACATCGCCATCTCCTCCGGCGTGAACTCGGTGAAGCCGAGCGCGCCCCGCGAGGTGAGGAGCGAATGCTCGCAGACGAGGTCCTCGACCTCCGCCTTGGTGCGCGCGTCGAGGGCATCGTAGGCGGCGCGCATGTCGGCGAACTCGGTGTCCCCGCCCCAGCTCGCGACCGTGCGGGCCGAGAGGAGCGAGTATTTCGCCGGGATCGCCCGGTAGGAGCTGTCCGAATGCCAGAGGCGATTGCCGAGATTGAAATAGCGCCGCCGGTCGTCGCGTGCCAAGGGCTTGTGCGCCTGGTCGAGATTGGAGACGTCGTTCATCTGGGGCCGCAGGCGCTTCTCGTGCGCCCGGGTGATGTTCCCGCCGGCCGAGTTCTCGATCTCGCCGAAGTTGCGGCTGAAGGCGATCTGCTGCTCGTCGCTGATCCGCTGCTCGTGGAAGACCAGCACGGCATAGCGGTCCATCCCCGCTTCGATCGCCGCAACCTCCTCGCGCGCCAGAGGCTTGGTGAGGTCGCAGCCCGAGACCTCGCCTCCGATGGTGGGATGGAGCGGGCGGATGGAGACGGCCATGGGCTCGAGCTCCGACAATGCCGGCGTGACGCGGGAAGGATAGCAATTGCAGGGGCCCGTGTCATGAGCCGCGGCACGGCTGCTGGATCGCTCCCGCGCGCCGTGCTAGCGTCCGGGGGCGGTCTGGACATGTGTTGAGGACGCATCTCGTGAATCTCAATGCCTTGCTCGGAAAGCGCGCGGAGGAGGGCCGGCCGATCAAGGTCGGCCTCATCGGTGCGGGCAAGTTCGGCACCATGTTCCTCGCCCAGGCGCTGCGGACGCCGGGCCTGCAGCTCGTCGGCATCGCCGATCTCTCGCCCGCGCGCGCCCAGGAAGCGCTCGTACGCACCGGCTGGCCCGCCGAGCGGATCGCGGCGTCGAGCTTTGCCGCGGCCCTCGAGGACGGCAGCGTGTGCCTGACCGACGATGCCGAGGCGCTCATCGCCGCCCCCGGCCTCGAGGTGGTGATCGAGGCGACGGGGGTGCCGACCGCGGGGCTGCGCCACGCCATGGCGGCACTCCGCCGCGGCCGGCACGTGGTGATGGTGACCGTCGAGGCCGACGTGCTGGCGGGCCCGCTGCTTGCGCGCAAGGCGCGCGAGGCGGGGGTGGTCTACAGTATGGCCTACGGCGACCAGCCCGCCCTCATCGCCGAGCAGGTCGATTGGGCCCGCGCCATCGGCCTCGACGTCGTCGCCGCGGGCAAGGGGACGAAGTATCTCCCCGCCTACCACCAATCCACACCTGAGACCGTGTGGCCCCATTACGGCATCACGGCCGAGGCGGCGGCCGCCGGCGGCATGAACGCCCAGATGTTCAATTCCTTCCTCGACGGCACCAAATCGGCGATCGAGATGGCGGCGGTCGCCAATGCGACGGGCTTGGTCCCCCAGGCCGGCGGCCTCGGCTTCCCGCCCGCGGGCGTCGACGACCTGCCGAGAGTGTGTCGGCCGCGGGAGGAGGGCGGGGTGCTCGCGCACAAGGGTACCGTCGAGGTGGTCTCCAGCCTGAAGCGCGACGGCAGCGCGGTCTTGCGCGACCTGCGCTGGGGCGTTTACGTGAGCTTCGAGGCGCCGAGCGACTATGTGAAGCGCTGCTTCGCCGAATACGGTCTCCTGACCGACGATAGCGGGCGCTACGCCGCCCTCTACCGTCCCTATCACCTGATCGGGCTCGAGCTCGGCGTCAGCGTCGCCTCGGCGGCGTTGCGCGGCGAGGCGACGGGCTCGGCCCGGGCCTTCATGGGCGACGCGGTTGCCGTCGCCAAGCGCGACCTCAAGGAGGGCGAGGTTCTCGACGGCGAGGGCGGCTATATGGTCTACGGCAAACTGATGCCGGCCGAGCGCTCGCTCGCGGGCGGCTGCCTGCCGATCGGGCTTGCCCACAAGGTCAAGCTCACGGCGGGGGTGAAGGCGGGGACCGCGCTTACTTGGTCCGACGTGGCGCTTGACGGCAACGACCTTGCCGTCCGACTGCGCCGGGAGATGGAGGCGGCCTTCGGCCGCAGCAACCGCCCCCAGGCGGCGCAGTAGCCGAGAGGCCGCTGCCGACCAAAGACGATGAATACTTATGAACGTGATCATCCGTCGTCCCGGCGAAAGCCGGGACCCATTTCAGAGCAGGCGCGTCGTTAGTCCTCGTCACAACGATGGTGATGTTGGTCAATGGATACCGGCCTTCGCCGGTAATAACGGCGCTGCGTGACGGATAGCCAAGGAGATCGCATGACCGGAACGCTCGTCATCACCGGCGGCAGCCGCGGCATCGGTGCGGCAACCGCGCGCTTGGCTGCTCGGCGCGGCTACGACGTCTGCATCAACTACCGCGGCAACCGCAAAGCCGCGGACGCCGTCGTGGCGGCGATCGAGCAGGCCGGCCGGCGCGGCCTCGCGGTGCAGGGCAATGTCGCCGAGGAGGCGGACGTGGTGCGGCTCTTCGACGAGGCCGCGCGCGCGTTCGGACCGCCGAGCGGAGTCGTCAACAACGCCGGCATCGTCGGTCCCGCGAGTCCGGCCGCCGACGTGCCGCTCGCGGCCTTGCGCGAGGTCTTCGACATCAACGTCCTCGGCGCCTTTCTCGTGGCGCGCGAGGCGGTGAAGCGCATGTCGACCGCACGCGGCGGCAAGGGTGGTGCGATCGTCAATCTTTCCTCCATGGCCGCGTTCCTGGGGGGGCCGGGCGAGTTCGTGCATTACGCCGTCTCCAAGGGGGCGATCGAGACGCTCACCATCGGCTTGAGCCGCGAGGTGGCGCGCCAGGGCATCCGGGTGAACGCCGTCGCGCCCGGCCTCATCGACACCGAGATCCACGCCTCGGCCGGCTTGCCCGACCGGGTCGAGCGGATGGCGCCCGCCGTACCGCTCGGCCGCGGCGGTTCGGCCGAAGAGGTCGCGGAGGCCATTCTCTGGCTCCTCTCCGACGCCGCCTCCTACGTGACCGGGGCCTCGCTCCGCGTCTCGGGCGGACGCTGACGCGCGCGAGCGGTTGACAATCCACTGTCTTCCCGCAAACCTGCCGCCACGCGAACGACCCGCCGAATGAGCCCGCCCGAACCCCGCGATGCCCGTCCCCCGCCGATGATCCTCCCCGCAAGCCCACGGGGGCCGCTCAGCGCCTATCGCGATCTGCGCGCGGCCGGCAAGCTCAATCCCGATCCCGCCCAGCTCTTGGCCGCCGAGAAGCTGCAGGGGCTCGCGAACGCGCTGCAGCGCTATCGTCCGGCGAGAAACGGGAACGGCTGGAAGCGCCATCTCGGGCTTGGCGCCCGTCACGATGCCGCCCCGCAGGGCCTCTATCTTTGCGGCGACGCCGGGCGGGGGAAATCCATGCTGATGGATCTTTTCTTCGCCCACGCGTCGGTTCCGCGCAAGCGGCGCGTCCACTTCCACGCCTTCATGGTCGAGGTGCACGAGCGCATCCATCGCTTCCGCCGCGGAGCGAAGGGCGACCCCATCGCCCCCTTGGCCGAGGAACTCGCCGAGGAGGCCTGGCTCCTCTGCTTCGACGAGTTCCAGGTCACCGACATCGCGGACGCCATGATCCTAGGACGCCTCTTCCAGGCCCTCTTCGCCGCCGGCGTCGTCATCGTCGCCACCTCCAACTTCGCCCCCGACGAGCTCTACGAGGACGGGCTGCAGCGCGAGCTCTTCCTGCCCTTCATCGCCCTCATCAAGGAGAAGCTCGACGTACTCCACCTGGAGGGCGGGGTCGATTGGCGCCGCCAGCGCCTGCGCGGCATGCGTACCTATCTGACCCCGCTCGGAGCGGAGGCGAGTGCCGCCTTGCGCGCGGCCTTCGCGGCCTTGACCGACGGGGCAGCGGGGGCGCCCGATCAGCTCATCGTGCAGGGCCGCCGCTTGACCTTCCGGCACGCCGCCATGGGTGTCCTCGACACGACTTTCGCCGAGCTTTGCCAGGCCCCGCTCGGGCCGGCCGATTATCTCGCCTTGGCCCAGCATTACCGTGCCGTCGTCCTCGACGGCATTCCGCGCCTCGGGCCCGAGCGGCGCAACGAAGGACGCCGGCTCGTCACCCTCATCGACGAGCTCTACGAGCACCGCGTCCAGCTCATCGCCTCGGCCGAGGTCGAGCCCGACCAGATTTGTCCGGAGGGCGAGGTGGCGGCCCTCTTTCGCCGCACCGCCTCGCGCCTCATCGAGATGCAGACGGCGGAGTACCTCGCACTCGCGCATTTGACCTGAGGGGCTGACCGGAATTGAACGCGCTATCTTCACTGCATTACCCGCCACATTTCGTCATTCCCGCGAAAGCGGGAATCCATCGTCGGCCCTGAGCTGGGCTTCCGACATGGACCCCGGCTTTCGCCGGGGCGACGAATAGCGCATTAAATGTGAACGGATCATCTTGAGTCGACCTCAGAGGTGGGACATGAGGGCCTGGCAGCTTCACGAGCCCTACGGGTTCGACGCCTTGCAGCTCCGCGAGCTCGCCGAGCCCGAGCCGGGGCCGGGCGAGGTGCTGGTGCGCGTGTGCGCGGTCTCGCTCAACTATCGCGACCTCCTGATCGTCAAGGGCGACTACAGCCGCCGCCTCCCTCTCCCGCTCGTCCCCGGCTCGGACGGGGCGGGCGAGGTGGTGAGGTGCGGGGCCGGAGCGCGGCACTTTGCCCCCGGCGACCGCGTCGTCGCCGCCTTTTTCCAGCGCTGGCGGAGCGGGCCGATGCGGCCCGAGGTGCGCGCCTCGGCCCTCGGTGCGGGCTTCCGCGGCATGCTCGCCGAGTATGTGGTGCTCGAGGAGGAGGGCCTCTTGCCGGTACCCGCGCATCTCTCCTTCGAGGAGGCGGCCTGCCTGCCCTGCGCCGGGGTCACGGCCTGGCACGCCCTCGAGGCGGGCGAGCCGGCCGGAAGTGGGGAGACCGTGGTGACCCAAGGCTCGGGCGGGGTCTCGCTCTTTGCCCTCCAGTTCGCCAAGCTGCGCGGCTGCCGCGTGATCGCGACCTCGAGCCGCGACGAGCGCTGCGCGCGCCTGGCCGCCCTCGGTGCGGATGCCACGATCAACTACCGCACCACTCCCGAGTGGGACCGCGGCGTGCTCGATCTCACCCAAGGCCTCGGGGCGGACCGCATCGTCGAGGTGGGCGGGGCTGGCACCTTGCAGCGCTCGCTCCGCGCCATCCGCTTGGGCGGCCTCATCGCCGTCATCGGCGTGCTCGCGGGCAAGGGCTCCTTCGATCCCATGCCCATGATCATGAAGAGTGCCCGCCTCTTCGGCATCAGCGTCGGGCCCAGGGAGATGTTCGAGGCGATGAACCGCGCCATCGTCGAGCACCGCATCCATCCGCCGATCGACCGCGTCTTTCCCTTGGCCGAGCTCCCCGCCGCCTTGCGCCACATGGAGGCGGGGGCCCATTTCGGGAAGATCTGCGTGGCGCTTTGATCCCGTCGCCTGCGGCAAGGTGCGGCCGTCGTCGTTCATTCGACCTGTGCTGCATCGCGCGGGCGCGTCAGGGTTTCCCGATCGAGTGTTCCAGGCCTGTGGCGGCACCCCGTGCTGCACCGCACCCCCGGCCTTGCTCTTGCCTCGGAATCGCGCTAGGTAACCCGCCCCTGGTACCAGCCTGGGCCCGGCCCTCGCGGCTCGGCCTTTCAGGAGAGAAATCCGATGGCAAGAAAGCGGATCGCCCTCGTCGGCGCCGGCCAGATCGGCGGCACCTTGGCGCTTTTGGCCGGGGTCAAGGAGCTCGGCGACGTGGTGCTCGTCGACGTCCCCCAGGTCGAGGGCATGCCCCAGGGCAAGGCCCTCGACATTGCCCAGGCTTCGCCCATCGAGGGCTTCGACGCCCATTACGCCGGCTCGACCGACTACACCGCCGTGGCGGGGGCCGACGTGGTGATCGTCACCGCCGGCGTGCCGCGCAAGCCCGGCATGAGCCGCGACGACCTGATCGGCATCAACGCGGGTGTCATGCAGACGGTCGGTGCCGCCATCAAGACGCACGCCCCCGGGGCCTTCGTCATCGTCATCACCAATCCCCTCGACGCCATGGTGTGGGCGATGCGCGAGGTGACGGGCTTTCCCTCGAAGCGCGTCGTGGGCATGGCGGGCGTGCTCGACTCTTCGCGCCTGCGCTACTTCATCGCTCAGGAGCTCGGGGTCTCGGTCGAAGATGTCACCGCCTTCGTGCTGGGCGGGCACGGCGACACCATGGTGCCGCTCGTGCGCTACTCGACGGTCGCGGGCATTCCCCTCCCGGACCTCGTCAAGATGGGCTGGCTCAGCCAGGAGCGGCTCGACAAGATCGTGCAGCGCACGCGCGACGGCGGCGCCGAGATCATCAGCCTCTTGAAGACGGGCTCGGCCTTCTATGCGCCGGCCGCCTCGGCGATCGCCATGGCCGAATCCTACCTCAAGGACAAGAAGCGCCTCCTGCCCTGTGCCGCCATGCTCGACGGCGAATATGGCGTCAAGGGGCTCTATGTCGGGGTCCCCGTCGTGATCGGCGCGGGCGGGGTCGAGCGCATCGTCGAGATCGAGCTCACCAAGCCCGAGCGCGAGATGTTCGACAAGTCGGTCGCCGCGGTGAAGGTGCTGGTCGAGGCCGCCAAGGGCCTCATGAGCAAGAGTGCCAAGGCGTGAGTGCGGAGAGAGCGGGCCGAGGGCGGGGGCGATGAACATCCACGAGTATCAGGCCAAGGCACTCCTCGCCAAATTCGGCGTCGCCGTGCCCAAGGGCGGGGTCGCCTATACCGCGGCCGAGGCCGAGCAGGTGGCCAAGGAGCTCGGCGGGCCGGTCTGGGTCGTGAAGGCCCAGATCCACGCGGGCGGACGCGGCAAGGGCGGGGGGGTCAAGGTCGTCAAGTCGGTCGAGGAGGTGCGTGCTGTCGCCCAGAAGATGATCGGCATGACGCTCGTCACCCACCAGACGGGCCCGCAGGGCAAGGAAGTGAAGCGGGTCTACGTCGAGGAGGGCTGCGACATCAAGCGCGAGCTCTATCTCGGCATGCTGATCGACCGCTCGAGCTCGCGCGTGACGCTCATGGCCTCGACCGAGGGCGGGGTCGAGATCGAGGAGGTGGCCGCCCACACGCCCGAGAAGATCCTGCGCGTCCCGGTCGATCCGGTCGAGGGGCTGCAGCCCTTCTATGGGCGCAAGATCGCCTTCGGCCTCGGCCTCGAGGGCGGCCAAGTCGCCTCCGCGGTCAAGTTCCTGACCGGCATGTACAACGCCTTCGTCGGCCTCGATGCCAGCCTCGTCGAGATCAATCCGCTGGTGGTGACGGGGGCGGGCGAGGTGATGGCCTTGGATGCCAAGATGAATTTCGACGACAACGCGCTCTTCCGGCACCGCGAGATCGCCGATCTGCGCGACGAGGACGAGGAGGACCCGACCGAGCGCGAGGCGGCGCGCCACGACCTCAACTACGTGAAGCTCTCCGGCAACATCGGCTGCATGGTGAACGGTGCGGGGCTCGCCATGGCGACGATGGACATCATCAAGCTCTACGGCGGGGAGCCCGCCAACTTCCTCGACGTCGGCGGGGGTGCTACCAAGGAGCGGGTCACCACCGCCTTCAAGCTCATCCTCTCCGATGCCAACGTCGAGGGCATCCTCGTCAACATCTTCGGCGGCATCATGCGCTGCGACGTGATCGCGGAGGGGGTCGTCGCCGCCGCGCGCGAGGTCAGTCTCCACGTGCCGCTCGTCGTGCGCCTCGAGGGTACCAACGTCGAGCTCGGCAAGAAGATCCTCGCCCAGTCGGGCCTCCCCATCGTCTCCGCCGACAATCTCGCCGACGCCGCCGAGAAGGTGGTGAAGGCCGTCAAGGAGGCGTGAGCATGGCCGTCCTCGTGAGCAAAGCGACCAAGGTGATCTGCCAGGGCTTCACGGGCGCCCAGGGCACCTTCCATTCCGAGCAGGCGATCGCCTACGGCACGCGCATGGTGGGCGGGATCACGCCGGGCAAGGGCGGGACGCGGCATCTCGACCTGCCGGTCTTCGACACCGTCGCGGCTGCAGTCGCGGAGACGGGGGCCAATGCCTCGGTCATCTTCGTGCCCCCGCCCTTCGCCGCGGACGCCATCCTCGAGGCGGTGGACGCCGAGCTGCCGCTCGTCGTCTGCATCACGGAAGGCATCCCCGTCGCCGACATGGTGCGGGTGAAGCGGGCACTCTCGGGTACCAAATCGCGCCTCATCGGGCCCAACTGCCCCGGCGTCATCACGCCCGACGAATGCAAGATGGGCATCATGCCGGGCCACATCCACAAGCGCGGCAAGATCGGCATCGTCTCGCGCTCGGGGACCCTCACCTACGAGGCGGTGGCCCAGACGACCGCCGCGGGCCTCGGCCAATCGAGCTGCATCGGCATCGGCGGCGATCCCGTCAACGGTACGAACTTCGTCGACTGCCTCGAGCTCTTTCTCGCCGATAAGGAGACCCTCGGCATCGTCATGATCGGCGAGATCGGCGGCTCGGCCGAGGAGGACGCGGCCGAGTTCCTCAGGCGCAGCAAGACGAAGAAGCCGGTCGTCGGCTTCATCGCCGGCGTCACCGCACCGCCCGGGCGGCGCATGGGCCATGCCGGCGCCATCATCTCGGGCGGCAAGGGCAAGGCGGGCGACAAGATCGAAGCGATGCGCAGTGCCGGGATTACAATCGCGGACTCGCCCGCGGCCCTCGGCAGCACCATGCAGAAGGCCATGGCGGCGTAGCCGATCTCGAAGAGCGGGGTGCGATGTCGGCCGCCACGCGGCATTGCGCCGGGCGACACCAGGAGCGGTCAGGCACATCATGAGCAATCGTCTCGAGGACGAACGACGGTCCTTTCTCTTCGGCGCCAACGCCGACTTCATCGCCGAGCTTTATGGCCGCTTCCTCGCGGACCCGGCGAGCGTGGACCCGAGCTGGAGGCACTTCTTCGCCGAGCTCCACGACGACCGCGCGAGCGTGCTCGGCGAGGTGCGGGGGGCGAGCTGGGCGCCCCGTCCGAGGGTCATAGCACCCGCCGCGGCGGCACCATCGGCGGGCAACGGTGCGGGTGCCGCACCCTCCGTCCTCGACGCCGAGCAGGTCCGCCGGGCCCAGCGCGACGCGCTCCGCGCCATCATGCTGATCCGCGCCTACCGCGTGCGCGGGCACTTGCTCGCCGACCTCGATCCGCTGGGGCTCGAGAAGCGCGAGTATCATCCGGAGCTCGACTACAAGAGCTACGGCTTCACCGACGACGACCTCGACCGGCCGATCTTCATCAACAACGTGCTCGGCCTCGAGAGTGCGTCCTTGCGCGAGATCATGCAGCGCGTGCGGGAGACGTACTGCGGCACGATCGGGGTCGAGTACATGCACATCCAGGACGCCGATCAGAAGCTCTGGATCCAGGAACGCATCGAGGGCCATAACCGTACCGACTTCACGAGCAAGGGCAAGCGCGCCATCCTCGAGCGCCTCACCGTCGCCGAGGTGTTCGAGCGCTTCCTCGACAAGAAGTTCACCGGCACCAAGCGCTTCGGGCTCGACGGTGCCGAGACGCTCATCCCGGCCCTCGAGCAGATCATCAAGGTCGGCGGCAAGCTCGGCGTCGAGGAGATCATAATCGGCATGCCCCACCGCGGCCGCTTGAACGTGCTGGCGAACGTGATGAGCAAGCCCTTCACCGCGATCTTCGCCGAGTTCGAGGGCAACGCCGCGACGCCCGAGGATGTGCATGGCTCAGGCGACGTGAAGTACCATCTCGGCACCTCCTCCGACCGCGAGTTCGACGGCACGGTCGTCCACCTCTCGCTCGCCGCCAATCCCTCGCACCTCGAGGCGGTCAACCCCGTCGTCCTCGGCAAGGCGCGCGCCAAGCAGCGCTTGCGCGGCGACGTCGAGCGCGCGAAGGTCATGGGCCTCCTGATGCACGGCGATGCCGCCTTCGCCGGCCAGGGCATCGTGGCCGAGACCTTCGAGCTCTCCGAGCTCTACGACTACCGCATCGGCGGCACCATCCACTTCGTCGTCAACAACCAGATCGGCTTCACCACCAATCCGGCCTACGCGCGCACGGGGCCCTATTGCTCGGACATGGGCAAGGTGGTGCAGGCGCCCATCTTCCACGTGAACGGCGACGACCCCGAGGCGGTGGTCCACGTCGCGCGCATCGCGACCGAGTTCCGCCAGCGCTTCAAGCGCGACGTGGTCGTCGACATGTTCTGCTACCGCCGCCACGGCCACAACGAGATCGACGAGCCGGCCTTCACCCAGCCGCGCATGTACCGCAAGATCGCGCAGCAGCCGACGACGCGGCAGATTTATGCCGAGAAGCTCATCCAGGAGGGCGAGCTTGACGCCGCCGAGGCCCAGAAGATGGTTGCTGAGTTCAACGCCCGCCTCGAGCGCGAGTTCGAGACCGCCAAAGGCTATCGCGTCAACAAGGCCGATTGGCTCGAGGGGGTCTGGAGCGGCTTCGACGTCGCCCGCGGCGAGGAGCGGCGGGGAGAGACCGCGGTCGAGCTCGAGCGCCTGCGCGAGATCGGCCTCAAGCTCTGCTCCGCACCCCAAGGCTTCAACCTCAACCGCAAGCTGGCACGCCTGCTCGAGCAGAAGCGCAAGCTGATCGAGGCTGGGGAGGGCATCGACTGGGCGACCGCGGAGGCGCTCGCCTTCGGCGCGCTCGTCGTCGAGGGCACGCCCGTGCGCCTCTCGGGCCAGGATTCCGGGCGCGGCACCTTCTCCCAGCGCCACGCGGTATGGGTCGATCAGGAGAGCGAGAAGAAGTACGTTCCGCTTGCCAACCTCGCGGCGGATCAGGCCGCCTTCCGGGTGATCGACAGCCCGCTCGCCGAGGCGTCCGTGCTCGGCTTCGAGTACGGCTACTCGCTCGCCGATCCGCGCTCGCTCGTGCTGTGGGAGGCGCAGTTCGGCGACTTCGCCAACGGCGCTCAGGTCATGATCGACCAGTTCATCAGCTCCGGCGAGAGCAAGTGGCTGCGCATGTCCGGCCTCGTCCTGCTGCTTCCCCACGGCTACGAGGGGCAGGGACCGGAGCACAGCTCGGCCCGGCTCGAGCGCTACCTCCAGCTCTGCGGCGAGGACAATCTGCAGGTGGTGAATTGCTCGACGCCTTCGCAATATTTCCATGTGCTGCGGCGTCAGATGCGGCGGAACTTCCGCAAGCCGCTCATCGTGATGACGCCCAAGTCGCTGTTGCGCCACAAGGGCTGCGTCTCGCGGCTCGCCGACATGGGGCCGGGGACGAGCTTCCATCGGGTCTTCTACGACTGGGCGCCGAAGCTACCCGACGGCGAGCTCAAGCGCGTGGTGCTCTGCTCGGGCAAGATCTACTACGATCTCCTCGAGGAGCTCGAGAAGCGCGGCCGCAAGGAGGTCTATCTCCTGCGCCTCGAGCAGCTCTACCCCTTTCCGGAGCGCGTGCTCGCGAGCGAGCTCGTGCGCTTCAAGCAGGCCGAGTTCGTGTGGTGCCAGGAGGAGCCGCGCAACATGGGGGCTTGGTCCTTCGTGGAGCCGCGGCTCGAGCAGGTTCTCGGCTCGATCGCCGCCGCGCGGCCGCGTCCGCGCTATGCCGGCCGGGCCGAATCGGCCTCGACCGCGACCGGGCTTCATGCGCGCCACGTGCAGGAGCAGACGAAGCTGATCGAGGAGGCACTCTCGCTTTAAGACCGGATCGAAGGTAGATGAATCGTTTTGTCGTCGTCATGCCCGCGGACGCGGGCGTCCAGGATTGCCAGGACGACGCGCGGCTTCGGGATGCCTGGACACCCGCTTTCGCGGGTGTGACGACAGTCGGAAAGGGTGCGCAGCACCGGTGTCGCGAGGAGGCCTAAGCGCCGTAGCCAAGTGCTGAGAGGGTGAGGACCCATGGCGACAAATATCGTGGTGCCGGCGCTCGGCGAATCCGTGAGCGAGGCGACCGTCTCCAAATGGCTCAAAGCCACGGGCGAGGCGGTCGCGATGGACGAGCCCCTCGTCGAGCTCGAGACCGACAAAGTGACCCTCGAGGTCCCCTCGCCGGTGGCGGGCACGCTCGGCGAGATCCAGGCCGCCGCGGGCAGCACGGTCGCCGTCGGCGCCACGTTGGCCGTCGTAGAGGCGGGCGCTCCGGCCGCGGCCAAGGCGGCCCCGGCCGCACCGGCGGCGCCGGCGGCAGCCAAACCGGCAGCAGCGGCCGCCGCCGCACCGCCGGCCGCGGCAGGGGAGGTGCTCGCCCCCGCCGTGCGCAAGCTCGTCGAGGAGCACGGCCTCGAGCCCGCCCGCATTCCCGCCTCGGGCAAGGACGGCCGGCTCACCAAGGGCGACGTGCTCGCCTTCCTCGAGACGAGCGCCAAGCCGGCACCCGCCGCAGCCCCCGTCGCCCCGCAACCAGCCCCTCAGGCGGCGCCTGCTGCCAAGCCCTCGACCCAGGTGCCGGCGGCACCCGCTGTGCCGGCGGCAGCCGCCGCACCCGCGGTGCCCGCGGCACCCGCGGTGCCCGCGGCACCGGCACCGCGCGAGGAGCGCGTGCGCATGTCGCGCCTGCGCCGCACCATCGCGGCCCGCCTCAAGGAGGCGCAGAACACCGCCGCCATGCTGACCACCTTCAACGAGGCGGACATGTCGGCGGTGATGGCCCTGCGCGCGCATTACCGCGAAAGCTTCGAGAAGAAGCACGGGGTGCGGCTCGGCTTCATGTCGTTTTTCGTGAAGGCCTGCGTGGTCGGCCTCAAGGAGCTGCCCTCGGTCAACGCGCAGATCGACGGCGACGACATCGTCTACAAGAACCACTACGACTTCGGCGTCGCGATCGGCAGCGGCCAGGGCCTGGTGGTCCCGGTGGTGCGCGACGTCGACGCGAAATCCTTCGCCGAGATCGAGAAGGAGATCGCCGCCCTCGGCACCCGCGCGCGCGACGGCAAGCTCACCATCGAGGAGCTGACCGGCGGCACCTTCACCATCACCAACGGCGGCATCTACGGCTCGCTCAACTCGACCCCGATCATCAACCCGCCGCAGAGTGCGATTCTCGGCATGCACAAGATCCAGGAGCGGCCGGTGGCGATCCTGGGCAAGATCGAGATCAGGCCGATGATGTATCTCGCCGTCTCCTACGATCACCGCGTCATCGACGGCCGCGAGGCGGTCAGTTTCCTCGTGCGGGTCAAGGAGTGCATCGAGACGCCGGAGCGCATGCTCATCGAGATGTGAAGGCGGCGGCGGGCAAGGAGGTCATGTGATGGCCGACTCATACGATCTCGTCGTCATCGGCGGCGGTCCGGGCGGCTACGTCGCCGCGATCCGCGCCGCCCAGCTCGGCATGACGGTGGCTTGCGTCGAGAAACGCGCCAGCCTCGGCGGCACCTGCCTCAACATCGGCTGCATCCCCTCCAAGGCGCTTCTCGAATCGAGCGAGCGCTTCGCGGAGGCGGGCCATGCCTTCGCCCAGCACGGCGTCAAGGTTGCAGGCCTCGAGCTCGACCTCGGCACCATGATGGCGCACAAGGACAAGGTCGTCGGCGACAACACGCGCGGCGTGGAGTTCCTCTTCAAGAAGCACAAGATCGCCTGGATCAAGGGCGGCGGACGCATCGCGCGCGCGGGTGCGATCGAGGTCGCTCTGACGGACGGCGGGACGATGGCGCTTGCGGCCAAGAGCATCGTGATCGCCACGGGCTCGGACTCGACCCCGCTCCCGGGAGTGGAGGTCGACGAGGAGACGATCGTGAGCTCGACGGGTGCGCTCTCCCTCGCCAAGGTCCCGCGCCATCTCGTCGTCATCGGGGGGGGCTACATCGGGCTCGAGATGGGCTCGGTGTGGCGCCGGCTGGGGGCGGAGGTCACCGTCGTCGAATTCCTCGACCGCATCGTCCCCGGCATGGACCGCGAGATCGGCCGGCAGTTCCAGCGCCTGCTCGAGCGCCAGGGCTTCAAGTTCCGCCTCGCGACCAAGGTCGCGGCCGCCAAGCGCGACAAGGCGGGCGTGAGCGTCACGCTCGAGCCGGCCCAGGGTGCCGCGGGCGGCGGCGGGGCCGAGACGCTCGCCTGCGACGTGGTGCTGGTGGCCGTCGGCCGCCGTCCCTATACCGAGGGCCTCGGCCTCGAGGCGTGCGGGGTCACGCTGGATGGCCGCGGCATGATCGCGGTCGATGCGCGTTTCGAGACCAACGTCAAGGGCATCCATGCGATCGGCGACGTGATCCGCGGCCCGATGCTCGCGCACAAGGCGGAGGACGAGGGGGTCGCGGTCGCCGAGATCATCGCGGGCCAGAAGGGCCATGTGAACTACGAGGCGATCCCCGGCATCGTCTATACCCATCCCGAGGTGGCCGCGGTCGGCAAGACCGAGGAGGAGCTCAAGGCGGGCGGGGTCGCCTACACCGTCGGCAAGTTCCCCTTCTCGGCCAACGCGCGCGCGCGCGCGGCGGCGACCACGGACGGCTTCGTCAAGATCCTGGCGGATGCCAAGAGCGACCGCGTGCTCGGCTGCCACATCCTCGGCCCCGATGCGGGGACCCTCATCCACGAGGTGGTGATGGCGATGGAGTTCGGCGCCTCGGCCGAGGACATCGCGCGCACCTGCCACGGCCACCCGACCCTGAACGAGGCCGTCAAGGAAGCGGCCCTCGCCGTGGGCGGGCGGGCGATCCATATCTGAGACCATGCGCGGTACCGGCGACCTCCTCACCTTCCCATCGCTTCGCGATGGGCCCCTTCCTCTCCTCCTAAAGG
>DATJAC010000274.1:0-4871 GCA_035516655.1 Alphaproteobacteria bacterium
GCGCCGTCGACGAGCGTCACGGTGAGCGGCACCTGCGACCAGTCGGGGAACGCCTTTGCGACCGTGCCGATGCCGAGGCGCAAGATGGCGCGATGGCCGCCCTCGGAAAGTGCGGTACTCGGTGCCGCGAAATCGAGCTGCGATGGCCCCTCGACGAAAAGCTCGGGCTTGGCGAAAGGCTCACGCGCGACCGCTTCGACCTCGAGCACCGGACGTGCGCTCGAGCCCGTGATGCGGGCACCCTCGATGGCGAGCCCCGCAGCCTGCCCGTCGCCCGGCACTTGCGCCGCGTAGCGATCGATGAGCTGGGTGTAGGCGGTGGCCGCCGCCGGGCCCGCGGGGACATCAAGCGCCAGGGCGGCGGTATAGGGGATGCAGATGTCCTTGCAGGTGAGATAGTCGACCTTGAGGGCGAGCTTGAGCGGGGCTGCAGGGGTCGACGGCCGCACCGTGAGAGGAAAGACGACGGCGTCGTGATAGCCGAGCGTGTCGAGGCCGAGGACCGAGAAGCGCCTAGGTGCCGGCCACGCCATCGTGGCAGCGGCAAGATTCTCCGAGCCCGTCCAATCGAGATGCGGGGGGAAGCCGGCCGCACCCGGGCTGCGCCAATAGATCTTCCAGCCCGGCTTGAGCTTGAACTCGAGGCCGAGACGGAGCTCCTGCACCTCGCCCGTCCCCGCCACCGCCGAGACAAGCCGCACCTCGCCCTGGTCGGTCACGGCCCAAGGCGAGGCGAGGGCCGGTGCCGGGGCGGGAGCTGCCGAGAGACCCTCCGCCGCAGGTGCGCCCGCGGCGGCGGCGAGTGCCTGCGCCCCAGCCCCCGCCGCGGCAAGGATGGCCAAGCCGGCCGCGGCAAGGAGGATCGATCCCCGCCCAAGGAAGCCCCGGCTTTTTCCGCACCCGCTCGTCATCGCCGTGCCTGCCGCCCGCCCGAAGCACCTGCCGAAGCCCTCTGTTCCCCATATGGAACCGCAGCCCCGGCAAAGCAAAGATGTGTTACACTGCAATTGCATTGGCGCCGCCGGCACCATATGTGAAGGCTATGAAGCTCAGCGACCCGACATCGGGCTACCTCTCGAGCCAGCTCCTCATCGCCATGCCCACGATGCAGGACCCTCGTTTTGCCCGCACCATCGTCTACCTCTGCGCGCACAGCTCCGAGGGTGCGATGGGCTTGGTGATCAACCGGCTCCTCGACCAGCTCACCTTCCCCGAACTCCTCGAGCAGGTCGGCATCAAGCCCACCCGACTCGACCCGGATCGGCGCGTGCATTTCGGCGGGCCGGTCGAATCCGGGCGCGGCTTCGTGCTCCATTCCTGCGACTTCCGCACGGACGGCACGCTTGCCGTCGACAGCGCGATAGCGCTGACCGCCTCCGTCGACATTCTCAAGGCGATCGCCCAGGGGCGCGGTCCGCGCAAGTCGCTGCTCGCCCTCGGCTACGCCGGCTGGGGCCCGGGCCAGCTCGAGCAGGAGATCCACGCCAACGGCTGGCTCCACGTCCAGCCGGACGAGGCGCTCGTGTTCGACGGCGAGCTCGAGACCAAGTGGACGCGCGCGATCGGCAAGCTCGGGGCCGATCCGAGCATGCTCTCGGGCACTGCCGGCCACGCCTGAGGCAAATCTCCGCATTTCTCGAGGCACCCCCGCCCCGAGCGCTTCACTCGAACGCCCGCTCCGAAGGATGCTGATAGCCGGCCTCCTCGGCGAGCAGCGCATAGAGCAGATGATCGCACCACGCGCCGTTGATGCGCAGATAGCGCCGGGCATAGCCCTCCTGCCTGAAGCCGAGCTTGCGCAGCACACCCTGGCTTGCCGTGTTGGAGGGCAAACAGGCCGCCTCGAGCCGGTGGAGCTGCAAGGTCTCGAAGGCGAAGGCGACGGTCGTCTCGATGGCGTCGGTCATGTAGCCCTGGCGCGCGTGCGGCTCGCCGATCCAGTAGCCGAGCGTGCCCGACTGGGCGACCCCGCGCCGCACGTTGCCGAGCGTGGCACCGCCTAAGAGCGCGTTGTCCGCGGCACGGAAGATGAAGAAGCTGTAGCCGGCGTCCTCGCGCCAATCGATGCCGTAGCGGCGCAGGCGCCGGCGGAAGCTCTCCCGCGACAGCGCATCGCTCGGCCAAGAAGGCTCCCAGGGCACCAGAAAATCGCGCGACACCGTGCGCAGATCCGCCCACGGGCGCCAGTCGCGGTCCTCGGGCGGGCGCAAATAGACGCGCCGGCCCGCCAATCGCGCGGGGGTCGGAGGCGATCCGGAAAGGGGCCGCAGCAACCGCATCCGGGCGCTCCGCCTAGGCCAGCCTGGCGACGACGGCGTCGTAAGGCTCGAGCCGGCCGAGCGGCCCCAAGGCGGTGACCGTCGGGCGCGAGGCCATGAGCCGGCGTGCCACCCGCGCTACCGCGGCCTTGTCGACCGCCTCGATGTTGCGGATGGTCTCGCTTGTCGGGATCGGCCGTCCGAAGACGAGCATGTGCTGGGCGAGCTGCTCGGCGCGGGCACCCGGGCTCTCGAGATTCATGAGGTGGCCCGCTTTGAGCTGGGCCGAGGCGCGCTCGATCTCGGTGATGCTCGCCTCAGCACCGGCGCGCGCGAGCTCGGCGCAGACGATGCGCACCACCTCCTCCACCTCCGCTTCCCCCGTACCGGCATAAACGCCGAAAAGGCCGCAATCGAGGAAGCTCGGCGCGAACGTGTGGATCGTGTAAACGAGCCCGCGCTTCTCGCGCACCTCCTGGAAAAGGCGCGAGGACATCCCGCCGCCGAGCAAAGTCGCGAAGACCTGAAGCGCATGATAGTCCGGATCCGCGAACGCGAGCCCCTCGAGGCCGATGATGAGATGGACCTGCTCGAGCTTGCGCAAGCTGCGGAAATCCCCGCCCATGTAGCGCGCGCCCTCGGGCGCCGGAGGCGAGGCGGCGGGAAGTGAAGAGAAGGCGTCCGCAGCCAAGGCCACGAGGCGGGCATGATCGACGTTGCCCGAGGCGGCAAGCACCATGCGCGATGGGCCGTAATGATGGCGCATGTAGCCGAGGATCGCCGCGCGCGGCACGCGCTCGACCACGCCGGCACTGCCGAGCACGGGCCGGCCGAGCGCCTGGCCGGGGAACGCGGTCTCCTGGAAGTAGTCGAAGATGATGTCGTCGGGCGTGTCGTTGGCCTGGCCGATCTCCTGGAGGATCACGGCACGCTCGCGCGCGAGCTCCTCCTCGTCCATGACCGAGTGCTGGAGGATGTCGGCGACGATGTCGACGGCGAGCCGGACGTCCTCCTTGAGCACCTTGGCGTAATAGGCGGTGACCTCGCGCCCGGTGTAGGCGTTGAGATGACCCCCCACCGCCTCGATCTCCTCGGCGATCGCGCGCGCCGAGCGCCGCTCCGTGCCCTTGAAGGCCATGTGCTCGAGGAGGTGCGAGATGCCGTTCTCGGCCGCCACCTCATGGCGCGTGCCGGCGGCGACCCAAACGCCCAGGGATATGGTCTCGACCGACTCCATGCGGTCGCTCACGACCGTCAATCCGTTCGGCAGCTCGGTCGTCTCGATCTCGACCCGCGGCCCGTCGTGGGTCGCTGGCTGCAGCAAATGAAGCCCGGCCATCTCCCCTTTATCCTTTCAAATCAATGCGTTAGAAATGAGGGCCGCCCACCCCCCGAGATCGAGCGTTGCCTATCATAAGCCGGGCGCGGGACAAAATGTACTGGCGAGATGAGATGACGCTAGCGGGTGCCGCGCATGGCGAGGGCCTCGCGCACGAACCCCTCGATCTCGCTTAACTTGTTGGGAAGTATGGTAAATTTCTCTTGACGTCCGGCCAGCTCCCGGAGCCGCGCGGGGGCCGTGGGGGGCTTGCCGATGGCGGCCGCGATGGCGTCGGGGAACTTGGCCGGATGGGCGGTGGCCAAGGCCACGAGCGGGGAGGCGCGGTCCTTGCGCAAGCGCCGCCCGGCCATGAGGCCGATGACGCTGTGGGGATCGAGGAGCTCGCCCGTCTCGCGGTAGACCTCTCTGATGGCGCGAATGGTCGCCGCGTCGTCGAGCCGAGCGGCCGAGAAGAGCGGCAGCGCCTTCTGCCATTCAGCCGCCGCGAGCTCGAGGCGGCCTTCGCTGCGCAAGCGTGCCAACGCGGCCGCGACGCGGTCCCCGTCGCGGCCGAGGAGATCGAAGAGAAGGCGCTCGAAATTGCTCGAGACCTGGATGTCCATGCTCGGCGAGAGCGAAGGCTCGACCGCGCGGATCTCCATGACCCCCGTCGCGAAGAAGCGCGTCAGGATGTCGTTGCGGTTGGAGCCGACGATGAGCTGGGCAATCGGAAGGCCCATGGCGCGGGCGGCATAGGCGGAATAGACGTTGCCGAAATTGCCCGTCGGCACGGCGAAGGCGAGCGGGTGCTCGAGCCCGTCGAGCGCCAGTGCCGCCCATATGTAATAAGGGATCTGCGCCATGATGCGCGCCCAGTTGATCGAGTTGACGGCCGAGAGCCGCAGGGCCGCGCGGAAGGGCGGGTCGTTGAACATGCCCTTCACCAGGTCCTGGCAATCGTCGAAGCTGCCCTCGACCGCGATGTTCCACACGTTCTCGGCGGCTACCGTCGTCATCTGGCGCCGCTGCACCTCCGAGACCCGGCCGTGCGGATGGAGGATGAAGACTTGGACCGCCTCGCGATCCCGCAAGGCTTCGATGGCGGCCGAGCCCGTGTCGCCCGAGGTGGCGCCCACGACCGTGACGCGCTCCCCGCGCCGCTTGAGCACATGCTCGAAGAGCCGCCCGACAAGCTGGAGGGCGATATCCTTGAAGGCGAGCGTGGGGCCGTGAAAAAGCTCCATGAGCCATTCCTCGGCCCCGAGCTGCTTGAGCGGCACCACGGCCTTGTG
>DATJAC010000275.1:0-8090 GCA_035516655.1 Alphaproteobacteria bacterium
CAGGGCACCGCGCTCGGTGCCCTCTGCACCGGGAGCTACGTGCTCGCGCGCGCGGGCCTGCTCGACGGCTACCGCTGCGCCATCCATTGGGAGAACATCGCGGCCGTGCGCGAGGCGTTCCCCGCCGTGCGCTTCACCAACGAGCTTTTCGTCATCGACCGCGAGCGCTATACCGCCTCGGGGGGTACGGCTCCCCTCGATCTCATGCTCAACCTCATCGCCGCGCGTCTCGGGGACGAGCTCTCCCTCGCCATCTCCGAGGAGTTCATCCTCGAGCGCATCCGCAAGCCCGAGGACCAGCAGCGCATCCCGCTCCTGGCGCGCGTGGGTGCGCGGCAGCGCAAGATCATCGACGCGGCAGCGCTCATGGAGGCGACCATCGAGGCCCCGCTCGGCCTCGACGCCGTGGCGAAGCGGATAGGTCTCTCGCGCCGCCAGCTCGAGCGGCTCTTCAAGCGGCACCTCGAGCGCCGGCCCGGGCACTATTACCTGGAGCTCAGGCTCAACCGCGCGCGCCAGCTCCTGCTGCAGACCGACCGCTCGATCATGGACATAGCCGTCGCCTGCGGCTTCCAATCCCCGCCCCACTTCAGCCGGCGCTACCGAGCGCTCTTCGGCCATGCGCCGAGTGCCGAGCGAGCGGTCGCGCACCGCATGCCGCTGCGGCCGGCCTAGCGCGAGGCCTTTCCCACGCGAATTCGGCTGCCGTCTTTTCGTCTTGCGATCGTCCTTGACTCTCGTTGAAACTCGTAATAGTTGTATAAAAAATACGTCTTGATACCTTAAACCACGGCGCCCCTGGCACTGCGACGGCAGCGCGGCAACGCGCGGCCGAGCGCTACGGCCTTTTCCGGCTCTAGAGAAGGGGGAACGCTATGTGGAAGCCAATCAAGCACGGCGCCGCCGGCATCCTCGCCGCGGCGGCACTCGCCGGGCTCGGCGCCTGCTCGAACACGGTGACGATCACCTACGATCAGCCGGCGAATTGCGTGCTCTACGACGAGAATCCGGCCGGCATGCCGCACACGACCTTCGGTGCCGGCGGCATCTTCGCGATCTACCACATCACGCAAATCGACAACAGCAAGGCGGGCTCGCAGGACTTCAACTTCCAGCTCGGCAAGCTCTATACCGCGAGCCCGGCGAGCAATGCGGCCCAGCTCGCGAACGCGCTGCCCGGCTTGCCGCTCCCATACGCCAAGAACCAGGTGATCAAGCAGGGAACGGTCGCCAACGACGTCGGCTGGGTCATCATCGACGTGCCCGACGCGAACCCCGCGGCCGACAAGAACGCTAACGATTTCCTAGCCTACGCCAGCAGCGGCAGCGAGAGCGTCTTGCTCTCCAACCTGTTGACCCCGGCGCATCCGACCTTCCTCGATCCCTGCACGCCGCAGAACCTCAAACCGTTGCACTGAGATCGCCCGCCCCGGGGGAGCGGCGGCGCGCTCCCCCGCTCAGCTCACGGTCAACTCCAGCGTTTCGAGGGGGAATTCCGATGAGGCGAAGAAACCACGCGTTGATTGGCGTTTCGCTCGCCGCCTTGATGGTGGCCTCGATCAGCGCTCTCTTGGCGCTCAACGGCTGCACGTTGGTTCCCGTCGACAAGAACGACAACACGCCGCCGAGCATCGTCATCAAGGTGAAGGGCCCGAACGGGCAATATGCACCTGCCTCGGCCGCCTCGTTCAGCGCCGGGAGCGGAAGAATGGACCTCATGTGCATCGTTTCCGACCCGGACGGCGTGCAGGCGATCCAGCTCAGCTTTCTGGGGAACAGCGACTCCTGTCTTGTCGATGGCGGGACGATCGTCAGCGGCTCCTTCGACATCCTGGGCCTGCCGGGAAATTTGCAGCAAAGCCTCGTGCCCAACGCCCAGGGCCAGGTCCCGACCGAGCTGCCGCTGCTGGCGACGATCAGCAGTCCGCTCACCTGCAAGGTCTTCGGCAATCCCACTCAGATCGGCGCACCCGTGGGTGCGCAGTTCACCGTCCAATGCACCGGGCAGAACTGGTCGTCGAACCCCCAGGTCCAGGGTGCTTCGGCCGCGCTTACGGTCTCCGTCACGAACTGAGGAGCTCGGGCAGGCGGATGTCTTTTGCGCCCGGTGCGCCGCGGCAGCGAGAGCTAACGCCCGCGCTTGCCGAGCCGCTCCGCGGCGACAAGCGGCAGGCAGTCCGCGCAGTAGCAGGCGAGGGCCGGGTCGAGGGCCGCGCGCGGCAGCTTGACCGCCGCGCGCCCGCACCAGCAAGGTCCCTCGGGGCGGCAGGCGAAGCCGCGTCCGCAGCGCGGACAGCTGGCGTTGATCGGAGGCGGCGCAGCGCCGGCGCTCGTCTTTTCCATCCTCACGCCTCGAGCGCGTCTTCGAGCGGGGTCGCCGAGAGCGCTACCGCACCCCGTGCCGTGATCAACGCCTGCTGCTCGAGCTTGATCCCTTCCTTGCCCCCCGCCTCGCCGATATAGCTCTCGATCGAGACCACCATGTTCTCCTGGAATTCGCCGTCGTAGCCCCAGTCGGCGAAGTCGCGGACGTAGGCCACGCTCGGGTACTCGTCGACGAGGCCGGTGCCGTGCACCATCATCATGTAGCGGTTGGCGACGAAGGCCTCCGGCACGGGCCACGAGCGCTCGGCGAACTCGCGGAACGCCAGGCCGGGCTTGAGGAGGGCCATGTTGTGCAGCACCTGCTGCTGCGCCAGCCCGTAAAGACGGCGTTGCGCGTTGCTCGGACGCTTGTCCGGGCAGACCCAGCTCCGCGAGATGTCGGCGAGATAGCCGAGCGGGCCAACCATGTCGGTGTCGAAGGCGACGACGTCGCCCGCCTGGATCACCCGGTTGCCGGATTCCTGGAACCAGGGATTCGTGCGCTCGCCCGAAGTGAGCAGGCGACATTCGATCCACTCCCCGTCGTGGGCGATGTTCACGTCGTGGAGGACGGCCCAGAGCTGGTTCTCGGTGATGCCGGGACAGAGGGCCTCGCGCATGCGCGCGATCGCGGCGTCGCACACGGCCATCGAGAGCTCGAGGGCGGCAATCTCCTCCGCCGACTTGATGAGGCGGGCCTGCTCGAGCGGGACCTGCGCGTCGAGAAGCTCGATCCCGCGCGCGGCGAGGGCGAAAGCCCCCATCGGCTCGCAGCGGTCGACCGCGAGGCGGCGGTTCCCGCCCCCGTGCCCGGCCACCATTGCGGCGATCTCGTCGGCCCAGAGGGCGACTTTCTCCGGCACCCGCGGACCCGCCAGGAAATAGAACCACGGGATCGCGGGCCGCATCTCCGCGATGGTCTCGAGGCCTGCGCTCACATGCATCGAGCTCGTATAGTCGTAAAGCGTCACCGGCCCCTCGCTCGGCACGAAGGCCCAGCGCCCGGGCGAATGCATGGTCCAGACCTGCATGTTGCGGCTGCCCGTCGCGTAGCGGATGTTCATGGGATCGGCGAGGAGGCAGCCCATGCAGTCGCGCTTCTTGAGCTCGGCGCGCACCCGTGCCAGGCGATAGGCGCGGAGCTTCTTCTGGTCGATCGCGGCGATGCGCCGGGCGACATCGAAGGCGAGCGGCGTAGCTAGGGTGCGCTCTCTGCCCGCTTCGCTCATCCTGGCACATCCTTCGGCGGTTTCGCGGGGAAGCACGCCCCGCTATGCTCTCCGGCGGGATAATGCCACATTCGGCAGCGGCGATCACGGTCCCGGAAGGGAGAGCGGGCCATGAGCATGAAGCAGAGCAAGACGAGCGAGCGGCCGCGCGCCCGTGCGGCGCGCACCGCCCGCGCCGTGCGCGCCGAGGGCGGCTGCCTCTGCGGCGCGGTGCGCTACGAGGTGACCGGCCCGCTGCGCCCGGTGCTTGCCTGCCACTGTACCCAGTGCCGGCGGCAGACCGGCCATTTCATGGCGGCGACCGCGGCCGCGCGTAAGGACTTCGCCCTGATGCGGAGGGCGGGACTCAGATGGTACGTCTCCTCCGCCAAGGCGCGGCGCGGCTTCTGCGGCCGGTGCGGCTCGACCCTCTTCTGGGACGGCCGCGGCCGAGACTACATCGCGATCGCCGCCGGCACGCTCGACGGCAAGACCGGGCTCAAGCTTGCCCGACACATCTTCACCGCCGACAAGGGCGACTATTACAGGATCGCGGACGGCCTCCCCCGATCCCGCGGCGGTCACTTGCCCGCGGTGAAGCGGGCGCAGGCACGCCACCGCCCGACGCCTTAGCCTCACTCGATGGCGGCCACTTCCTTGAAGTGGTCGTCCGCGACGGTGTTGATGAAGATGACCGCCGCCGAATTGTCGCCGTTCGGCTTCCACGTGATCGGCTTGGCGTAGGCCACGCCCTGAAATTTGGTGGCCTTGAGGGCGGCGAGCACTTGGGCGCGTCCGGGCCGCGCCTTCTTCGCCTTGGCCGCGGACTCGATCGCGGCGATCAGCACGCGGGCCGCATCATAGTCGTTTGCCGCATAGTTGTTGATCGGGCCGTATTTCGCCGCATAGGCCTTGGCGAAGGCTGCGGAGCCGGGCACCTTGCCGAGGGCCGGGGCCGCCGAGAGCACGCGCACCCCTTCGCCCTTGAGGGCTGCACCCTCCGAGGGGAGGATGAAGCCCTTCACGTCCCAGCAGCCGTCGCCGCAGGCGAAGAGCTGGTTGAGACCCGCCTTGCGCATGTCCTTGAGGACATAGGCGGCCTCACGGATGCCGCCGAAGAAGAGTACGTCGAAATCCTTGGGCAGGGCCGCCACGAAAGCCGAGAAATCCGTGTCCCCGACCTTCACGTTGCGGCGTGCCACGACCGCCCCACCCTTGCCGGTGAAGGCCTCCACGAAGAGGTCGGCGAGGCCCTTGCCATAGGGCGTCTGGTCGTCGATGACCACCGCACGGCGCTTGCCCATGGTCTTGACGAGATAGGCGGCAAGTCCCGGCGCTTTGTGATCGTCGCGCCCGGTCAAGCGGAAGATGCCGGCGAGCCCGCGGTCGGTCACGGCCGGATTGGAGGACATCGGCGTGATCATGGCGAGGCCGCAGCCGGCATAGACCGTCGAGGCCGCGATCGTGACGCCGCTGTTCACGTGCCCGATGACGCCGAGGAGGGCGGGATCCGCGCAGAAGTCCTTGGCGACCGCCTCGCCCTTGGCGTTGTCCGCCGCGTCGTCGACCGCCACGGCCGCGATCTTGGCGCCGAGGATGCCGCCCCTGGCGTTCTTTTCGGCGACGGCGAGATCGACGGCCTGACGCATTTCGATCCCGAAGCTCGCCGACGTGGTGGTGAGCGGTCCTCCCACCCCGATGTGGATTTCCTGGCCGGCGAGTTGTGCAAGTGCCGGCCCCGTCCCCAGGACTACGCTCAGTCCCAGGGCCGCAAAGGCCGCGCGCGGCCCCATCTTCCGTGTCATCGCCATGGCCTCCTCCCTCTCGCCCGTCTCCGAGCTCGTAACTATCTAAAATGATTTAGATAGTTTAAGCGACCATAGCGGATTGACATTAACGTGTAAACTGTGTTTAGCTGGTTACATGATAGAGCAGACCCAGCTCGAGGCCTCGCGCGCCGGCACTCTCCCGCTCATCGGCAACGAGCTCGCCCTCGATCTCGCCAACACCGCCTCCGGCCGAGGCAGCTCGACCTATGCCGATCATCTCCAACGCGCGGAGCATGTCGTGGCCTGGGCGCGGAACGCGCAGGCACTCTCGCCATCCGACGGCGAGCGGCTGCAGGCGATCCTGGCGGCGAACCCCAAGCTCGCCCAGCGCCTGGTCAAGCGCACGCTCGAGCTGCGCGAGGCGGTCTACGCGATCGGCGAGTCGATCGCCGCCAAGCGGGGGGCGGAAGCCGCCGCCGTCGAGCAGCTCAAGCGCGTCCACGCGGAGTGCCTCGCCCGCGCGAAGCTGGTGCCCGACGGAGCGACCTTCGTCTGGGCTTGGGACCCCGCCGAGGGGCCGATCGAGGCCGTGCTCGGACCGGTGACCCTCTCGGCCTTGACCCTCCTCACGCAAGCCGACCTCACGCGCATCAAGCAATGCCGCGGCGATCGCTGCGGTTGGCTCTTCTTCGATACCACCAAGAACAAGAGCCGACGCTGGTGCGAGATGGAGGTGTGCGGCAATCGCGCCAAGCAGCGGCGCTTCCATCGCCGCAGGGCCGGCCGGCCCCACGACGCCTGAGCCCTCATGGTTCGAGACTGGCTGCCTTCGGCCACGCTCCTCGCCATGAGGACGTTGCCATATTAGGGGCTCGACCTCGTCCTGAGAGTCCGACTCAAAATGATCCGTCCACTTTCAATCCCCTATTCGTCGCCCCGGCGAAAGCCGGGGTCCATGTCCGAAGCCTGGCCCGAGGCCGACGATGGATTCCCGCTTTCGCGGGAATGACGATGTGTGGCAGGTAATGCATTGAAGATAGCGCGTTCATTTCCGGTCAGCTTCTGAGGAGCCGCCGAAGGCGGCGTCTCGAAGGGCGAGGGAACGCCGGAATGACGGCGAACTTTATTACTTCGCCTTGTACGCCCGCGCCGCGTTTTCGACCGTTGCCGCGTCGAATTTGTTGATGTCGTCGATGAGCGCGTTGGTGATGATGTCGTCGACCGCGACCTTTTCCTTGATGACACCCCACTTGAGGAGGAAGTCGATGTAGGCGGCGAAGTTCTTCGGGTTGCTCTCGCCCCAGCGCGTGACCCCGCCGGCCTCGAGGCGCCAATCCTGCTGGCGTGCGGCCAGGGCCTTCAAGTCGTCGCGGATCGCGGTCGCCTCGTCCTTGCCCGTCGGCTTGCTCTGCGGATACTCCTCGTAAAGGATGCGGATCGCCGCCTCGGGATTGGCGAAGAGGAACTCCGTCCCCATGGCGTAGCCGCGCGCAAGGGCCACCGCCTGGTCGCGATGCTCGGCGAGCGTCTTCTCGAGGGCGAGGAAGCCGTTCGAAGGATAGTGTCGCAAGGCTTCGCGGTCGAGCCAGCGGAGTGCGACGCCGGCGTTCTCCACCAGCACGTACTGGACGTCGAACTGGCTCAGCGCGTCGACCTGGTGCGAGCGAAGGAGGGCAGCGGTCTGCGCCGCCTCGCCGGCCACCACGATATGCACGTCGCGATCGGGATCGAGCCCGGACATCGCGACCATCGCGCGCGCCACGATGACGCCGGCCGACGCCATCGAGGTGACGCCGATCTTCTTGCCCTTGAGGTCGGCTACATCCTTGACCGGGCTGTCGCTCGGCACCGCGATCCCGTAGTTGAAACCCTGATAGGCGGTATAGAAGATCTTCGCCTTGACCCCTTCCGCGCGGATGATGGCGAGCGGCTCCATCGAGGGCAGCGAATAGGGCAGATCCCCTGTCGCGACCAGCTTGACGCAGTCGGTCGAGCCGGGCAGCGGGACGACCTCGACCTTGATGCCGCGCTCGGCGAACCAGCCCATCTTGCTCGCGATCGCATAGGGTGCCACGGCCGAGCTTATGGTGCGCGCGCAGAAGCCGACCTTGATCGTGGTCTCGGCCGCGGCCGCAGGCCCCGCGGCAAGAGCCAGGCCGAATGCCAAGCCGATGGCCCAGACGGCAGCTTGAGGAACACCCCGCTTCATAGTTTGCCTCCCTTGACCGAAGCCTCCATGTCGCCGCTCTTCTGGGAGGGATCCCAGAAAAGCACGCGCCGGCGAACCCACACGATAGCACCATTCAAGGCTATGCCCATGAGCCCGAGGATGAACAGCACGGCGAACTGCCCCGCTACGTCCATCGAGAAGTTCATGCTCTCGATCAGCATGCCGAGACCCGACTCGGCACCCACGAACTCGGCCACGATGGCGCCGATCAGCGAGAACACCATGGCGACCTCGAGCCCCGCCATGATGAAGGGAAGTGCCGTCGGCAAACGCAGCAGCCAGAAGATCTGGGACTCGGTCGCCGCGAGCGAGCGCATCAGGTTGACGTGATCCTCGTCCGCCGAGCGCAGGCCCACGATGGTGTTGACGAGGAGCGGGAAGAACGCGACGAGGGCGGCACTCACCACCTTCGAGGTGATGCCGAGGCCGAACCAGACGATGATGAGCGGGGCAAGCGCCACCTTCGGCATCGACTGGAACATCACGATGTAGGGGTAGAGGAAATACTCGACCATGCGG
>DATJAC010000276.1:0-8681 GCA_035516655.1 Alphaproteobacteria bacterium
CCCCCCAAACCGCGAGCGTGGGCGTGTCGACGAGCCGTTTCGTGCGCAACGAAGGCGAGGTCATTCGCCACAACATGGGCTGGACCTTCTTCCTCCTCGCCTATCTGATGGTGATCGGGGTCGCGTTCTATCTCTTCTTCCCGCAGATCATCCTGCTCGGGCATGGCGCGGGGTAAGGAAAGCGGCTTAGACGTTCTCGATTGCTTCGCCTTCTGCTCGCAATGACGACATCGTCATTGCGAGGAGGCGAAGCCGACGGAGCAATTCAGCCGCTCGGCTCTAGCGCGCCCCGCGCAGGCGTGGGCGATAGATCAAGCCCCAGGGATCGGGCATCTCGCCGACCGGCACCTCGATGAGCGTGCTGCCGCGCCGCTTGAAGGCGGCGTTGAGCTCCTTCCTGAGGCCCGCGGGGCTCGAGGTGCGCACCCCGGCGATGCCGAAGGTCTCGGCCATTTTGGCGAAGGCGGGGTTCTTGAGCTCGACCGCGATGAGGCGGTTGCCGTAGTCCTCTTTCTGGATGCGCCGCACGTTGCCGAAGGCACCGTCCGCGAACACCACCGCCACGATGTCGATGCCGTGAAGGGCCGCACTCGCGAGCTCCTGCATGTTGTAGAGGAAGCCGCCGTCGCCCGAGATCGACACCACGCAGCTGCCCGGCTTCGCGAGCTTTGCCCCCAAGGCCGTCGGAAAGCCGTAGCCGAGGGTCCCCTGGTAGCCGCTGTTGATGAAGGTGCGCGGCCGGTAGGCGGGGTAGGCGAGACGCGCCACATAGCCGACCTGCGTCAAGTCGTCGACGAGGATGCCGTCCTCGGGGAGCTCGGCGCGGATGGCGGCGAGATACTCGACCTGCGGGCTCAAGCGGGCGCAGTCGGCGGCGAGCCGCTTCTTGAGGGCCGCGAGCTCGTCCCGCTGCCGGGTGCGCTTGCGGTTCTGGCGCTGGAGTGCCCCATGGAGGGCGACGAGTGTCGCGTTGGCGTCCGCGACGATGCCGACCGCGGGCTTGGCGAAGCGTGCGATCTCGGCGGGATCGATGTCGATGCGGACGATCTTGATCGCCTCGTCGAGGCCCCACAACGTCTGCGGATGGTGGAGCCGCGTGCCGACCGCGAGCACCACGTCCGCCTCGGGCCAGAGCGCGTAGCCTGAAAGGGCCGTGTGCGCGAGATCATGGCGATCATCGAGGATGCCGCGCCCAAGGCAATTGGCGATCACCGGGGCCTCGAGCATCTCGGCCACCGCACGGAGCGCCTCGCCCGCGAGCATCGCCCCGCCGCCCACGAAGATGAGCGGCCGCCGCGCTTGGCCGAGGAGCTCGGCCGCCTTGGCGACGAGCGCGGGATCGGGTTCCGGTGGCGTTTCCGCCTCGGCCGGGTTGGGCAGGCTCAGCTCGCTCTCGAGCGCCAACACGTCGAGCGGCACCTCGATCCCCGCCGGGCGCTGGCGCCCGCCGAGGAGTTCGCGGAACGCCTCGTTCATGCGGGCCCCCACATGGGCCGGATGCTCGATGCGCGCCGCCCATTTGGTGAGGCCCTTGAGGATCGCGAGCTGGTCCGGAATCTCGTGCAGCATGCCGAAGCCGCGCCCGATCATGGCCGAAGGGATCTGGCCGCAGAGGCAGAGGACCGGCGTGCCGGTGGCGTAGGCGGTCGAAAGGGCTGCGGTGGTGTTGAGAAAGCCCGGACCCGGCACCACCGCGTAAGCCGCTACCTTCCCGCTCGCGCGCGCATAGCCCAAGGCCATGTAGGCCGCCCCTTGCTCATGGCGGGGATGGACGACGCGGATGGCCTCGCGCGCGTCGTAGAGGGCCGCGAACAGCGCGTCGTTCTGCACGCCGGGAAGGGCGAAGAGCGTGTCGATCCCGTGCCGGCGCAGCATCTCGACCACCGCCGCACCGCCCGTCATTCGCGTCATCGCGTCCGTCCCCTTCTTGCCTGCCCAACCACGTGCGCAGCAGCGGCCCGCAACACTAGCAGGACGGGTGCGGCTGTCGAGGGGTGCGGCTCTGCGGCAGCAGGCCATTGACGCTTATGGGGGTCTCCCCTATCCATGACGTCCGTCGGGCAGTTCGAGGGGGAGAGCCATGAGCGAAGAGGGCGTGGATGTGCCGCATGCCGCACATCATGGTGCTGCCGAAGGCGGGCTCGGGCGCTGGGTCGCGATCTTCACCGCGATCGCCGCGACCTTAGGCGCCCTCATCGGCCACCAGGCCGAGGAGATCGCGAACAAGGCCATCCTGCTCAAGAACGAAGCGGTGCTCAGGAAGACCGACGCCGCCGATCAGTGGTCCTATTACCAGGCGGTCAGCACCAAGTCCCATCTCACCGAGTTAGCACTGACGCTGATGTCGGAGGAGAAGCGGCCACCGCTCGCCGACAAGATCGCCAAATACGAGACCCAGAAGACCGAGATCAAGGCAGCCGCCGACAAGCTCGAGGACGATTCGGCGAAGGCGAACGCGTTGAGTGCGGCCCTCGCCGTCCCGCGCGAGAAGTACATGTACGGCCTGGCCCTCCTGCAGATTGCCATCAGCGTCGGTTCGGTCACCGTGCTCACGGGCCAGCGCTGGCTGTTCTTCGTGGCACTCGCGGGGAGCATCTTCGGCCTGGTCACCGCGGGGCTCGCCTACTTCGCGCCGTGACGGGACGAGGTACGCCGTGTCGGAACTCGGCCACATTCTCTATGATTGGTTCGGCCTCAACCGCGCGCTTTTCCGGCTGATCAACGGCACGCACGGCGCCCTCTGGGACCGCCTCATGGCGGCCTCGAGCACGGCGGCGGATGCGGCCAATTTCCCCTGGTACATGGCAGCGGTCCTGCTGCTCGCGCGCGTCACGCCGCGCCTCGTCTCGGTGCAGAATGCCTTCGTCTTCGGCATCGGCTTTCCTATCACCAGCCTCATCGTGACGGCACTCAAGGCGACAACCGGCTTGCCGCGGCCGGCCGTAGCCCTCGGCGAGGAGACGGTAGCCCTGCTTGACCGGCAGGCCAGCGGGGGCACCTTCCCTTCGGCCCATGTGGCCTTCGCCAGCCTGCTTGCGGCGGCACTCTCGGCGGGAGCACCGCGGCTCCTGCGCTGGGTCTTGTGGCTTTTTGTCGTCCTCGTGGCCGTTTCGCGCGTGGCCCTCGGGGTGCATTTTCCCGCCGATGCCTTGGGCGGGGCCGTCGTCGGGACGGGCGTTGCGCTTGTGATTCGCGCCCTTCTCATGTATTGGGGAGGCGCCGGGCGCCGGGCCGGCTAGCCGAGGACGCCAAGAGCAACAAGATCGCGTCCATGCCGAGCCGGGATTTCTCAATGCGCGCCGTGGGATATCGGTGGTCGAGCCAGCGTGATCGGAGGGCAGCACCCCACCCGATTTCGGTCCCGCATGACCTGGCATATGGTTTGCGCTCGGTTTGCGTATGTAATTGGCGCGCGGTCGTGGGTGAGAGGCCCTCGGATTCGGTCGGATGAAGCTGCGGCAGACCCTCATTCTCGGAGCCCTGGCGGCCCTCGTCGGCGGCGGCTACTACTATTTCGCCGTCTATCAGCCGGCCCTCGCGGCCAAGCGGGCCCAGGCGGGGAGGGCGGCACCGTTGCCGCCGGTGGTGGTGGCCACGGTGAGCCAGCAGGCCATGCCGGTGCAATACAGCACCATCGGCACCGTGCAGCAGTACACCACCGTCTCCATCAAATCCCTCGTCGACGGCCAGATCTTCAAGGCCGGCTTCCAGGAAGGCCAGTACGTCCATCGCGGCGACCTGCTCTTCCAGATCGACCCGCGCCCCTTCCAGGCGGCCTTGCAGCAAGCGCAGGCGAACCTCGAGCGCGACAAGGCGCAGGCGGTGCGCGCCGATCTCGATCTCAAGCGCTATACCGAGCTCTCGAAGAAGGAATGGTCGTCGCAGCAGCAGTTCGAGCAGGCGCGCGCCACGGCCGACGGCGCGCATGCGAGCGTGCTCGCCGACCAGGCCGCGATCGACCAGGCCAAGCTCAATATCGAGTACAGCCAGATCCGCTCGCCCATCGAGGGGCGGACGGGCAACATGCTGATCAACGTCGGCAATCTGGTGAAAGCCAACGACACCGCCGCCCTCGTGATGATCAATCAGACGCGGCCGATCTACGTCGCCTTCTCCATTCCCCAGCAGAACCTGCCCGACGTGCGGCAGCGCATGGCGGCGGAGACGCTCCAGATCGAGGTGACGATTCCGGGCGATGCGCGGGCGCCCGAACGCGGCGACGTCACCTTCATCAACAATCAGGTCGACGTCACGACCGGCACCATCCAGCTCAAGGCCACCTTCCCCAACGCGGACGACCGGCTCGTGCCCGGCCAGTTCGTCAACGTGGTGATGATCTTGAGCACGATGGCGAATGCGCTCGTGATTCCCTCCGAGGCGGTGCAGATGGGCCAAAGAGGGGCATATGTGTACGTCGTCAAGCCCGACAAGACGGTCGAGCAGCGCGCCGTCGACGTAGGTCCGCAGCAGCACAGCACGTCGGTGATCACCAGGGGGTTGAGTGCCGGCGAGCAGGTGGTGACCGACGGGATCCTTCGCCTCTTCCCCGGCGCCAAGGTCGAAGTGAGGAGCGCCGGCTGATGGAGCCTTGCTCGAGATGAACCTCCCCGAGCTCTGCATCCGCAAGCCGATTGCCACGACCTTGGTCATGGCGGGGGCCGTGGTGTTCGGCATGGTCGCCTACCGCTCGCTGCCGGTGAACGAGCTGCCCACGGTCGACTTCCCCACCATCTCGGTATCGGCGCTGGTGCCGGGCGCGAGCCCAGAGACGATGGCCTCCTCGGTCGCCACCCCGCTCGAAGGCCAGTTCTCGACCATCGCCGGGCTCGACAACATGAGCTCGACGAGCTCGCTCGGCCAGACGCGGGTGACGCTCCAATTCGCGCTCGAGCGCAACATCGACGCCGCCGCGCAGGACGTGCAGGCGGCGATCACGGCGGCGTCCAAGCTCTTGCCGCCGAACATGCCGAGCCCGCCGACCTTTCGCAAGGTGAACCCGGCGGACTTCCCGGTGCTTTACTTGGCCCTGAGCTCGCCCACCCTCCCGCTCTCCGAGGTCGACAAGTACGCGGAGACCATCTTGGCGCAGCGCCTCTCGATGGTGAGCGGGGTCGCCCAGGTCAACGTCTACGGCTCGCAGAAATATGCGGTGCGCGTGCAGGTCGATCCCGACGCGCTCGCCAGCCGCAATCTCGGGCTCGACGAGGTCGTCAAGGCGGTCCAGGCCGGCAACGTCAACGAGCCGATCGGCACCATCGACGGCGCCAATCAATCGATGACGATCCAGGCCAACGGGCAGCTGATGAACGCCGCCTCCTACATGGACCAGGTGGCGCTCTATCGCAACGGCGCGCCGATCCGCTACAAGGACCTCGGCCGGGTCATCAACAGCGTCGAGAACACCAAGGTGGCGGGCTGGTACAACGGCCATCGCGCCGTCGTGCTCGCGATCCAGCGTCAGCCGGGTACCAATACCATCGCGGTGGTTGACGCGATCAAGGCCGTGCTGCCGTCGTTCCAGGCGCACCTGCCCGCCGCCGTCCGTCTCGACGTCCTCTATGACCGCTCCCAGAGCATTCGCGCCTCGGTCGACGACGTCCAATTCACGCTCTTCCTCGCGGCGGCCCTCGTCGTGATGGTGATCTTCATTTTCCTGCGCAATCTCTCGGCCACCATCATCCCGTCGCTGGCGTTGCCGATCTCGGTGATCGGCACCTTCGCGGTGATGCACCTGATGGGCTACAGCCTCGACAACCTGTCGCTCCTGGCCCTCACGCTCTCGGTCGGGTTCGTGGTCGACGATGCGATCGTCATGCTCGAGAACATCGTGCGTCATATCGAGCAGGGCGAGAAGCCGCTCGAGGCGGCCTTCAAGGGCTCGAAGGAGATCGGCTTCACCATCCTGTCGATGACGATTTCGTTGGCTGCCGTCTTCATTCCCGTGCTCTTCATGGGCGGCATCGTGGGCCGCCTGCTGCACGAATTCGCCGTCACCATCTGTGCGGCGATCGGGGTCTCGGGCATCGTCTCGCTGACGCTGACCCCCATGATGTGCAGCCGCTTCGTCCGCTCCCACGCCGCGACCCGGCACAACGCGCTTTACCGGATGACCGAGCGGGGCTTCGATCACCTCCTCTCCGGCTACGGCAGGACGCTCAAATGGTGCCTCGACAACAAGCCGGTCATGCTGGCGGTATTCTTCGGCACCGTGGCGGCGAGCGGCTATCTCTTCGTCACCATACCCAAGGACTTCCTCCCGAGCGTCGATACCGACCAGGTGATCGCCTTCACCGAGGGACAGCTCGACGCCTCCTTCGATGCCCAGGTGCGCAATCAGCAGAAGCTGGCCGCGATCGTGGGTGCCGACCCGAACACCGCGCGGTACATGTCCTTCGTGGGCGCCTCCGGCCCGCGGCCGACGACAAACTCCGGCACGCTCTTCATCCGGCTCAAGCCGAGAGCCGAGCGCGCCTTGAGTGCGGATCAGATCGCCCAGGAGCTGCGCGGCAAGCTCGGCAACGTGCCGGGCATCAAGGTCTACGTTCAGGTTCCGCCGAGCATCAACGTGGGCGGCCAGCTCACCAAGGCGCAGTACCAATATACGCTGCAGGACATCGACCTTGCCGAGCTCTTCGGGAGTGCGGCCAAGTTCGTCGACGAGCTGCGCAAGCAGCCGGGCTTCATCGACGTCAACAGCGACATGCAGATCGCGAGCCCGCAGCTCGTGGTCAACATCGACCGCGACAAGGCGGCAACCTTGGGCGTCACCGCCCAGCAGGTCGAGGACGCGCTCGGTGCCGCCTTCAGCTCCGAGCAGATCTCGACGATCTACACCTCCCTCGACCAGTATCAGGTCATCCTCGAGCTGCTCGACAAGTACCAGAGCGACCCCAACTCGCTCTCGCGGCTCTACGTCCGCTCCGCCAACGGGCCGCTCGTCCCGCTCGACGCGGTGGCGACGATCGGCCGCGGCGTCGGTCCGCTCACGATCAACCACCTGGGCCAGCTGCCGTCGGTCACGGTCTCCTTCAACCTAGCGCCCAACATGTCCCTCGGCACGGCGGTGCAGCAGATCCAGCGGCTCGAGCGCCGGATCGCCATGCCGGCGGGCGTCAACACGAGCTTCCAGGGCACCGCCCAAGCGTTCCAGGCATCCCTCGACGGCCTCGGCCTCCTCCTCATCATGGCGATCGTCGTGGTCTACATCGTGCTCGGCGTGCTCTACGAGAGCTTCATCCATCCCTTCACGATCCTCTCCGGCCTGCCCTCCGCCGCGGTCGGTGCGCTCCTCACCCTCATGCTCTTCAACGTCACCTTGAGCCTCTATGCCTTCGTCGGCATCATCATGCTGGTCGGCATCGTCAAGAAGAACGCCATCATGATGATCGACTTCGCGCTCGAGCGGCAGCGCGGCGAGGGCCTGAGCCCGCCCGAGGCGATCTACCAGGCCTGCCTCATCCGGTTTCGCCCCATCATGATGACGACCATGGCGGCCCTCATGGGCACCTTGCCGATAGCCCTCGGCTTCGGCGCCGGCTCGGAGGCGCGCCGTCCGCTCGGGCTCGCGGTCGTGGGCGGGCTGGTGCTGTCCCAGCTCTTGACGCTCTATCTGACGCCGGTGATCTACATCTACCTCGACCAGCTCCGCCACATGCGCCTTTTCCGCGAGCGCGGCACGGCACCGGCCCCTGCCCTGGCCGAGCCTTACGCGGCCGTGCAGGCGGGCACGCAAGAGGGGACCTTCACAGCCGAGCCGGCGGCCGGGGAGCCGCGCAAGGCCGCAAGCTAGGGCTGCGGCCGGGCGACAAATGCCGGCTGGGCGCTTAGCATTTGTCGCTGCTGGGCCAAGCGCTTCATGAATTTGCGGGGCGGGGCTAAGAACCCTCTTTATCTCGGCCTCGCCTTTCCCTATATGGGCGGGTACAAACGATCCG
The DNA here is from genome assembly GCA_035516655.1 of Alphaproteobacteria bacterium. Classification (GTDB taxonomy): domain Bacteria; phylum Pseudomonadota; class Alphaproteobacteria; order JACZXZ01; family JACZXZ01; genus DASPPM01. The sequence continues at coordinate 7,935 of DATJAC010000276.1, forward strand.
CGGCCGGGGGTGTGGCGTCCGCGTCAGTCCGGCTTGGGGCCGTGCCGCGCGGTGCGGCCGGCCCGCAGAAGAAATCGGAGCTTCGCTCGCCATGGCCCACGACGCATGATCGAAGTCCAAGCCCTCACCAAGCATTTCGGGCCGATCGTGGCCGTCGACCAGGTGAGCTTCGCGGTGGGCCGGGGGGAAGTGCTCGGCTTCCTCGGTCCCAACGGTGCCGGCAAGTCGACCACCATGAAGATGATCGCGGGTTTTTTGACACCCACGAGCGGGTCGGCCAAGGTGTGCGGCTTCGACGTCCTCGAGCAGCCGATCGAGGTCAAGACGCGCATCGGCTATCTGCCCGAGGGGGCGCCGCTTTACGCCGACATGACGCCCAAGAGCTTCCTCGCCTTCATCGCCTCAGCCCGCGGCTTCGGCGGCCAGGAGGCCAAGCGCCGCATCGCGCTCGCCGCCGAGCAGACCCAGATCCTCGCGGTCTTCGATCGCCCGATCGATACGCTTTCGAAGGGCTATAAGCGCCGCGTCGGGCTCGCCCAGGCCCTGCTCCACGACCCCGAGGTGCTCATTCTCGACGAGCCGACCGACGGGCTCGATCCCAACCAGAAGCACGAGGTGCGCACCCTCATCCGCGAGATGGCGCCGCGCAAGACCATCGTCATCTCGACCCATCTCCTCGACGAGGTGAGTGCCGTCTGCACCCGCGCCATCGTGATCGCGGGCGGCAGGCTCGCGGTCGATACCACG
>DATJAC010000277.1:0-18987 GCA_035516655.1 Alphaproteobacteria bacterium
GGGCTCGGCAACGCCAAGGACCCCAAGTGGCGCTCGGGCCAGCATATGGTCGGGGTCTGGTTCAACTCGCTCGAGGATGCCGGCACCCACCAGGCGGCGATGGCGTGCGTGCCCGACGGGCGCTACGAGGCGCTCGCAGTGGCCCCACTCGCGAGCGGGCGGCTCGACCCGCCGGACATCGCCCTCTTCTACGCCACCCCGGGGGCGATGATCTATTTCATCAACGGCCTGCAATGGTCGGGCTACAAGCGCTTCGACTGGAGCGTCGTGGGCGAGTCGGCCTGCGCCGATTCCTGGGGCCGTGCGCTGACCACGCGCGAGCCGAGCCTCTCCATCCCCTGCTTCGCCGAGCGCCGCTACGGCGGCGTGCTCGACGACGAGATGCTGATGGCGCTCCCGCCCGAGGCCCTCGCCAAGGCGATCGCCGGCATGACGGCCCTTGCCAAGAACGGCTTCCGCTACCCCTTCGCGCAATACGGCATCCAACAGGACGTGCGCTCGGGGATGGCGGTGAGCTATCCTGAGCGGAAGGCGTAGGCGATCGTTGTCTCGCAATGCGTTGATTTACGCTTGACGTAGTTCGTAAATCACGATATGCATACCCATGATCCGGAGCTATGGCGACAGCCGGACCCGGAAGTTCGCGGCAGGTCAGCGGATCAAGCAATTTGAGCCTATCCGCCGTTCCGCAGAAAAGGCTCTCGACCGGCTCGATGCGGCGACTACCCTCTTCGATGTCTCCAACTTTCCCGGTCACCGGCTGGAGAAGTTGAAAGGCGAGCGCGCCGGCACATACAGCATCCGCATCAATGATCAATGGCGGATTTGTTTCGACTGGCCGGATGGATCGATTGGTCCCGAAAACGTGACGATCAAGGACTATCATTGAGGTGGGCGATGGCACGCAGCGCAATTCATCCGGGCGAGCATTTGGCCGACGCCATCGCGGCCGCCGGCATCACGGCGGCACGGTTGGCACGCGACATCCAGGTTCCGGCCAATCGGGTGACCGGCATTCTGCACGGCGCACGGGCGATCACGGCCGACACCGCCTTGCGCCTGGGGCGGTACTTCGGCACGAGTGCGGCGTTCTGGATGAACCTGCAGCAGTTTTACGAGTTGCGCCGCGCCGAGCAGGAGATCGGCGACGGGCTCAAGAAAATTCCCCGCGACCGGGGTCGAGCCGGCCTCCGTCACGAGTCTCGGGCGTAAGCGCTCCTCGGAAAATTTGACCTTTGCCGCAGTGCGGCATAGTTTCTGCGCGGGGTGGCGTCCGCTCGTCGCAAGCGCTTGCGCCGTGCCGCCTCGGCTTTGACTCGATTGGGAGAACGGCGTGAACGGCGCACCTCTACGCAAAACGATGCCCGGCGAGAGCCTGTCGTATCCCCACGCGGCGCCGCCGGCACCGGGGACGACGCTCGAGGCCGCCCCCGGCGTGCGCTGGCTGCGCATGCCGCTGCCCTTCGCGCTCGATCACATCAATCTGTGGCTGCTCGAGGACGAGGGCGGCTGGAGCATCGTCGACAGCGGCTTCGGCCGCGGCGAGGAGACGAAAGAGCTCTGGCAGCGCGTCTTCGCCGCGACCCTCGCCGGCCGGCCGGTGCGGCGGGTCATCATCACCCACTTCCATCCCGACCACATCGGGCTCGCGGGCTGGCTCTGCGAGCGCTTCGGGGTCGAGCTCTGGATCACCCAGGCCGAGTGGTTGACCGGCCAGCTCGTGCGCCACGGCTGGTCGGGCGGCGACATCGAGCGCCGGGTCGAGCTCTATCGCAAGAACGGGCTTGCCGCGGAGACCTGCGCCGCACTCCGCCAGCGCGGCAATCTCTATGCCCAGAACGTGAGCCCGATCCCGGTCACCTACCGCCGCATCGTGGAGGGCGAGGAGATTGCGATCGACGGCCGCCAATGGCGAGTCATCGTCGGGCAGGGCCACGCGCCGGAGCACGCCTGCCTCTATTGCCGCGAGCTCGGCGTGCTCATCGCGGGCGATCAGATCCTGCCCAAGATCACGCCCAACGTGAGCGTGCTGCCCGATCAACCCGACGGCAATCCGCTCAAGCTCTTCCTCGATTCGCTCGACCGCTTCCGGCCGCTCCCCGAGGACACCCTCGTGCTCCCCTCGCACGGCCTGCCCTTCCGCGGCCTGCACTTGCGCCTCGAGCAGTTCGTCGAGCACCATGACGTGCGGCTCGAGCGCACGACCGCGGCCTGTGCGGTGCCGCGCACCGGGGCCGAGATTATCCCGGTCCTCTTTCGCCGCGAGCTCGATCTTCATCAGATCTCCTTCGCGATCGGCGAAGCGCTCTCCCATCTCCACTATCTCGTCGGACTCGGCCGGCTCAAGCGCGAGAGCGACGCCCAAGGCATCTATCGCTTCGTCCAGGCGTGAGGCGCCGCCGTCACTCGAGCGCGAAGGTCACCGGCAGGACCAGGTCAAGCTCGCGGCCGGGGTAGCTCGCGGGCACGGCGGGCAGCGGAGCGGCCCGGCGGATCATGTCCTCGGCGGCCGCATCGAGCGCCGTGCTGCCCGAGCTGCGGCGCACCCCGAAGGAGAGCAAACGCCCGCCGCGGTCGATGGCGAAGGCCACGAGCACGGTTCCCTGCTCGCGACGCGCGCGCGCCGCCTCGGGGTAGAGCTTGTGCCGCTCGAGCCAGGCCATGATCGCGGCGAGATAATCGGCACTCGGCGAAGGCAGTCTCGCGGACGCGGCACCAGCTGCCGTCGCCCCCGCGGCCGGCTCCGCGGCCGTCGTGGCATTGCTCGCGACTTCCTCGGCTGGCGTATTGGCGGGTGCGGCACTCGTCGGCGGCGACGGCGCCAACGTGGGTGCCGCCGTCGCGGCCATTGCCGCATCGGACCGACGCTTCGCCGGTCTGGGCAGATGCTTGATTCCGGCGCGCGCGGCGGGCGGCGCAGGCGGCTGTGGTGCGACGACCGCGGGAGGTAGGGTGGGCGGCAGCGGCTCAGGCATGGCCGCGGACGGCGTCGGCATCGAAGTGCCGGGCTCCGCAGCAACGGGGTCGGCGCCGCTCGTCCGCTCGACGACGAGGATCACCGGAATGGCGACGGCGAGCGGCGGCGGCGATCCATGCCATGCGATCAGCGTTGCCAGGATCGCGCCATGGCAAAATGCCGAGGCCAACCAGCCGAGAGGCTGGATCGCCGCCGCGCGCGCCGGCATCGCCCTGCTCCCGAGTGCGTGCCGGCGCTAGGCGTGCCGCTCCGCAGCGGCGAGGGGGAATGCGGGCTTGGCCGCGAGACCGACCGCAGCCCCCAGCCGGTTCAGCACGAAGAGCCCGACGAAGGCGCCGGCGTTGATCAGGAAGATCCAACCGACGATCCCCGGCGTGAAGTCCTCCACCCCACCCAATGCGGCAGCCGCGACCGCGAAGAGCACCACTTCGTAGGCGGCATAGGCGGCGAGCAAGGCGACAAGCGACGCGAGTGCCGCCCCAGCGCGCGCGGTGCCAAGGGCGGCCCAGCGCGCGGCCTCGGCCGCCAAGAGGGCCGCGACCCCGATGGCAACGCCCCAGGCGAAGGTGGTCGCGGTCCAGGGATAACGGAGGAATCCAAACCCGACGAGTTGATTGGCGAGCCACACCGCCGTGGTCAGAAGGAGCGCATCCCGCCGCGGCATGGTGAGGGCCGCGGCTGCGGCGAAGGCCGCGAGCGGGGTGGCGCAGGCAAAGCCGAGGCTGAAGGCCACACTCGCGGCGACGAGCAGTGCGAGCCAGAAACGGCGCCGCCAGTTGGGCGAAGGTTTGTCGAGGTGCATGACATCTCTCCTTTGTCGCTGATGAAGAAATTCGCCGGGTTTCGTCGGCATGAGCGCTTGCCTTATCCGTGGCTGAAGCCGCGGCCGGAGCGGTCGATCGGATCCGGCTCGGAGAGCTCGAGCCAGCGCTTGCGCAGGCTGTCCCACAGGGCTAGGCGCGACCATTCGGGCGTCGTCAGGACCTTCTCGGTCTCGCGCGACAGAAACGGATTCGGCAGGAGGATCGTCGCCTGCTGCTCGCCGTGCCCGTTGAAGACGCGCAGGCCCCAGGACACCGGTGCACCGGAGCGGTCGAGCCGGCGATAGAGCTCGGCGCGCGCGGTGCGGCGGTGGCGGGCCAAGGCCTCGGGTGTTGGATTGTTGCGCGGCCCCTTGTGCGTGCCGATGCAGAGATGGAAGTGCGCGGGCCCGAAGGCGACCGTGAGATAGCCGTCGAGCACGCCCACGTGGGTCGGCGCGTGGGGTGCCCGCATCTCCCAGGCGGCACCCTGGATGAGCGGTCCGAAGGTGATTTCCTGCCAGTGGTCGCGGAAGAGCCCGCCCAAGAGCTCCTCGAGGCTCGCCGCGTCGGTCGGCAGCGGAAACACCTCGAGCGTGGCCCCGTCGGGCTCGACGATCTTCTGCGCGCGGATGGCGACGGTCATGGCAGCCTCTCTTCCCTGGCTCATTTTCCCGCTTCGGCCGTGTTGAAGACGTAGCGCAGCCCGCCGAAGACGCCGAGCGACGGTTGCTCGAACCCGATTGGATTCTGGTAGTGCCGGTCGAGCGCGTTGTTGACGCGCGCGAAGGCGGTGACACCGTGACCGAGATCGTAGGAGGCCGTGAGGTCGACGAGCGTGTAACCGCCGGCGACGAGACCCGATTGCGTGCCGGCCCGGTTCACGTCGACCCAGGCGCCGGTATAGAGGGCCGTCGCCGAGAGCGAGGCGGCCGCCGTCACCTGCCACGTCGCGGTCAGGCTCGCCTTGTGCTTCGGCCGGCGCAAGAGTTCCTGATGGAGGACGTCATCCTCGGCATAGGTATAGGTGTAGTCGGCGCGGAAGCTCAGCTGGTCCAAAGGCCGATAGGCGAGGAAGCTCTCGGCGCCGTAGGTCGTCGCCCTGCCGATATTCACATAGGACGTGGCGGTGGCGTTGATATCGATGAGATTGCGGATATCGTTGTGGAAATAGGTGGCGCCGAACTGGAGCGATTTCTTGAAGAGGTTCTGCTCGAAGCCGAGATCGTAGCCGACGCTGGTCTCGGGCCTGAGGTTGGGGTTGGCGAAGAAGTCGAATTGCGGGTAGTTGTCGAAGAGCTCGTCGAGCGACGGCGCCTTGAAGCCGGTGCCGACGCTGCCCTTGAGCTTGGTCCCGGTCTCGGGAATGAGGATCGCGGGAGCGTCGCGTAAGGTCGGCTTGCCGCCGAAGCGGTCGTTGTCGTCGTAGCGCGCGCTGACGACGTTGAAGCACCGCTCGGCTATGCCCGATTGCAGCTGGACGAAGCCCGCGTTGTTGCTCATCTCGGCAAAGAGGGGCCCGCTGTCGTAGAGTTGGTCGAGCTGGTGCTCGGCGCCGAGCGTGAGCGTCTCACCGGCTGCTACCTTGATGTCGCCGTGCCAGTCGAGCTTGAGGCGGTCGCCGCGGTAGAAGGCGGGGTCGCCACCTGCCATCAGATCGGAGGCGTTGGGGTCGTAATAGCGCCGCCGGTAGGCGGTATAGCCGATCCCGGCGGTCTCCTCGAAGACGCCGTCGAAGAGCACGAGGTGTGCGGTGGCGCGCGTGAAGAGCTCGGTGTTGTCGCTGTCGCTCTGGAGCGTCTCGGGGCCGAGGAAATCGTCGCTCGTGGAATGGAGATCGGTCGTGACGTAGTGTGCCACCAGCCCGAGGTCGAAGTTGTCGGTCACGTCGACCCCGAGCCTCGTCGAGTAGCTCTTGGTGTCGTTCCAGTCGAGGTTCCTCATGCGGCCCGGCGGTACCAGATCCGAAGGCGTCACCGGCGTGGCACCGGAATGGAAATGCGCGAAGTCGAAGACGTAGTTGAAGGCGCCCTGAGAGCCGCTCGCTCCCGCCGTCTGGTTGAAGGCGGCGAAGGAGCCGCCCTCGAGGCTACCATGGACCTGGGGCGGGCCAGATCCCTTCTTGGTGATGATGTCGATCACGCCGCCGATCGCATCCGAGCCGTAGAGCCCGCTCTGCGGCCCGCGTAGCACTTCGACCCGGGCGATGTCGGAAGCAAGGAACTGGGAGAAATCGAAGGAGGCGTCGGGCGAGCTCGGATCGCTCACGTCGATGCCGTCGACGAGGACCTTGGTGTGGTTGGCGTTGGTGCCGCGCATGAAGACCGAGGTCGTCCCCCCGGGCCCGCCCGTCTGCACCACATTGAGGCCGGGCACGTCCTGCAAGACCTCGGGAAGCGTGCGCGCCTGCATGCGCTCGATGTCGGCGTCGGTGACGACGGTCAAGCTGCTGCCGAGCTGATTCTGGGGGGTGGGCAGGAGCGTGGCACTCACGACGAGCGGGGGCAGTGGCGTCGGCTGGACCGGCACGTCATCGGCCTGGGCCGCGCGTTCGGCGAACGTAGAAGCAACCAGCAAGGAGAAAGTCGCGAGCGCCCGGCGGCGCGCGCCGATGCCGGGGAAAGCGGCCATGGCATGGACCTCGTGGCAACGCAGCACGTCACCACGAACCCAAACCCAGATACCGACTCAAGCGAGAGACAGCTCCGGAATCCCATCGGTGCACCCCGCCCAATGCGTTCGCGCGTGACCACGTTTGATGGCAGGTCTCCTGGCTCGCGGGTCCTTGCCTTGCGCCGCCTTCCCGGTTTCCCAGTGGCTCGATTGGCGCGCGACTCGCCGCTTACAGTTGCGGGGGCAGCCACGGCATCGGCCAGCCGGCCTCACCGTGTTCCCTTTTGATCCCCAAGGCGGGGAACCATCGGATCGAACGTTAACCGGCCGTTGGCGGTTGGTCAATCGCGCGGTTTGCCAAGCCGCTCGGCGCTACGATAGAGTCGGGCCTTCGACGGCAGAATGAGGACCTGGCCGGCAGCCATGGCACGTTTGCCACCGAAGATCAGGCGAATGCATCGGCGGCGATCGGCCAACGGAAGGCCGCGCAAAACCACTGCTTGGCTGGCGCTCGTCGGGCTCATCTTCCAGCTGTTCATCACCCAGGTCCACGGCTTCATGGGGCCGTTCGGCTGGTCAATTCCATCGGCCGCGCCCGATACGGAGCCGGCCTATGCGCAGGCCGTCGCTGCCGAGGCGCTCTGCCTCTCTCCCGTGGCCGAAGGCGGTGCTGCCGGGCGTTCGGATCACGGACAGCGGCACCGCGACGAATGCCCCATTTTCCAGTCCCTCGCCGTCGTCGGCGCGTCGCTGCCAGCCACCGCGATCGAGCTTCCGCCCCCGCCCCTGCCAGAAGCGCGGCCCACCTTGCGGCGCGCGGCCGACATCGCCGTTCCCGCTCTACCCCAGTCCCGCCACCGGACTCGCGCCCCGCCATTCCCCGCCTGACAGCGACCTTGTCGATTCCGGCTCGAGCCGGAAGCCGCCGTTGTGTCGCGGCTTCCGCCTTTTTCGACAGGCTTCACCTCACTCCATGAAAGGGCGTGCAATGATCCGATTCCTGACCGTCTTGCTTGCGATCGTTTTCGTTAGCGCCGCCTGGGCGCAATCCCCCTCCGGCCCCGTCCAAGTCCAGCATGCCTGGTCGCGCGCGACGACGGTCGCGACCGGTGCGGTCTATATGACCATCGCCAATAACGGCGACGCCGACGACCGCCTCGTCGGCGCCGAATGTGCGCTCGCCGAGAAGGCCGAGCTGCACCAGACCATCAACGACAACGGCGTCATGAAAATGCGGCCGGTCGAGGCGATTTCGGTCAAGGCCAAGAACAAAGCGGTGCTCAAGCCGGGCGGCCTGCATGTCATGCTCATGGGCCTGAAGCAGCCGCTCGCCGAGGGGCAAAGCTTTCCCCTCACGCTCGACTTCGAGAAGGCGGGCCGGATCGAGGTCACCGTCTCGGTCGCCAAGGCGGGGTCGATGGGCGACATGCCCGGGATGAAGATGTAGCGGGGCCGAGGCGGCCCTGCCGGGCGGGGCTCGTCTCAGGCGGCGTCCTTGTGCGGTTCGGTGCTCGCTTGCGGCTTCAGCGGACGTGGGCGTGACTGTGGCGACGGCTCGCCTGGGCGCCGTGCGAATGCTTCTCCGCGGCAAGCTCGACCGGCACCGTCACGAGGCGGCCGTGCTTCACGCCGCGCTCGGCGATCACATGCTCGGCGAAGTGACGCACGGCACCCACTTGCCCTTTCAGCACCGTGACCTCCATGCAGCTGTCGTGGTCGAGGTGCACATGGAGGGTCGAGACGGACATGTCGTGGTGTTCGTGGAAGCCGTGGGTGAGCCGCTTCGGCAGCTCACGCGTGGCGTGGTCGTAGACATAGACCAGGGCTGCAACGCAGTCGCGCTCCGGTGCCGTCTCGGCTGAGGCCTGCTGCAGCCCGGCGCGGGCGAGATCGCGGATCGCCTCCGATCGGTTCTGATAACCGCGCACCGCGATGAGCCGGTCCAGCTCCGCCATGAGCGCCTCGTCGATGGTGATGGTGACACGTTGCATGACAAACCCCCTGGCCCTCGAGCGTGAAAATGGTATGATGTTTTCCTAAATACATCATACCGGGCGATCTGCGAGGGCGCCATGACAGACCAGCCAAGACGTCGATTTCTAGTATCCGGCCCTGCCCGTGTCACGCGCCGGGCGGTCTTGCGCGCCGCCGGCGGGGCGATCGCGGCGGCACCAGCGCTCCTGCGGGCCCGCCCGGCCGCGGCCGCTGCGGCGTTGAACATCACGGCCTATGACGGCTTCATCCCGCCCGCCTTCAAGCGGCAGTTCGAGGCCGTAACCGGGATCGAGGTCCGCGTGCGCCTCGCTTCCAGCCAGGCGCCGGAGCTGAACCTGCTCGTCGCCGAGCGTGCGCATCCGCTCAGTGACATCTGCACGGTCACGGGCAACCGCATCCACCAGTTCGTCGAGGCGCAGGTGATCGAGCCGCTCGACGCCAGGCGCCTCGCGAACTGGAAGCGGATCAATCCGCTCTACACCGGGTCCGACTGGATCACCGTCGATGGCGCCGTCATGGCCGTCCCGCTCTTCGTCGGCGCCGACGTGCTGGTCTACAACAGCGACAAGGTGGTACCCGCACCCGACAGCTGGGGTGCCATGTTCGACCGGCGCTATCAGCGGCGCACCGCCTATGTCATCGAGGATTTTCTGCAATGCACCATGCTCTATCAGGGAGCCGACGGCAGCTTCGCCGCTTACGTCGACAAGCCCGAGGAGGCGCGGCGCGCCGTGAACGCCGCACGCGACCTTCTGATCAAGAACAAGAGCCAAGTTCTCAAGTTCTACGAGGACGGCAGCGTGCTGCAGCAGCTCCTGACCGGCGAAGACGTGGTCCTTGCCCAAACCTATGCCGGCACCTTGGCCAAGCTGATTCTGGCCGGCCAGCCGATCCGTCTCGCCATTCCGCGCGAAGGCAGCTTGGCCTTCGTTTACAACTTCGCCGTGGTGAAGAACGCGGCCAACCGCGACAACGCCTACCGCTTTCTCGATGCCCTGCTCGCCTATCCCGACATCGGTGCTGCGCTCACGCGCTCGGCCGGCTACACCTCGACCTTCCTCGGCGCGGAAGCATCGCTGAGCGAGCTCGAACGCCGGGCCTTCCTGTTGACGCCGGACCAGCTGAAGCGCTTGAGGTTCTTGAGCTACAAGGCGCAGGCCCTGAGCTCGGCCCTGATCGACCGCGCGGTCGAGGAAGTGCAGGCGGGATGATCACGCGCGCGCGATTCCAGTGCCGTCGGGCTCCGGCCGTCCCGCGGCGGGCGAGCGGCACGCGAGCGGAGCGGGCCCGGTGAGAGGCGGCCGCGTTCTGCTCCTCCTCGGCCCGGTGCTGTGGATCGTCGGCCTGAACCTGGCGCCGCTCTTCGAGATGACACGGATCAGCCTGCTCGACAGCTATCCGGCAGCGCCCGGCCACGTCGCGCGTTACGGATTCGAGAGCTACCTCACCTTCATCTCAAGCCCGATCTACCGCGGCAGCTTCCTGCGCAGCTTTGTTTTCGCCGCTGTCACCACCGTCTTGGCGCTGATTGTGGCCTATCCGCTTGCCTACGCGATTGCGCTCAAGACCCCGGCGCGAGGACGCTTGCGCCATCTGCTGCTCCTCGTCGCTCCCTTCTGGACCAGCGAGATCGTGCGCATCTTCGCCATCATGCTGCTGCTCTCCAATCGGGGTGCTGTGAATGGCGTCTTGCGCTGGGCCGGCATCACCGACGACCCGCTGCCGCTGCTCTACAACCAGTATTCGCTCACCTTCGGCATGCTCTATGTCGTGCTGCTGGCGATGCTGCTGCCGCTCTATGCAGCACTGGAGAAGCTGCCGCGCGACCTCCTCGAGGCGGCGGCGAGCCTGGGTGCCAAACCCTGGACCCGCCTCGTCCGCGTGACCTTGCCGCTCAGCCGCGACGGCGTCGCGTCGGGGAGTGCTCTCGTGTTCCTCATCAGCCTCGGGGCTTTCGCCGTGCCGATGCTCCTAGGCGGTGCCGACACCACGCTCTTCTCGATGACCATCGCCAGCATGTTCGCCAGCAGCGCCGGACGCTGGCCGCTTGGTGCGGCCTTCGGGCTGATCCTGCTGGCGGGCGGCCTCGGCGTGGCCGGCGTCGTCATGCATCTGACGGTGCCACGCAAGGCGGCAGCGGCATGACCGCCGCATCGCTCCGGCACAATGTTCTGCGGGCACTCTATTGGGGAGCGGTCGTCGCCCTCCTCCTGCCGCTCGGCTTGATGGCGCTCATGAGCCTAAAGGGCGGGCCGATCGTGGGATTCCCCATCGATCAAGTGACGGTACAGTGGTACGCCGCGGCCTTCACCGACCGTGAGATCGCGCAAGCGTTCCTCTATTCCTGCGCGGTCGCCGTTGCTTCGGCGTCGCTCGCTCTCCTCGCGGGCATGTGGACGTCGCTCGCGATCGCCGGCCTCGCGAGCCCGCTGCTGCGCGCCGTGTCGTTCTGCGCGGCTTGTCTGCCGATCGTCACGCCGGGCATCATCTCGGCGATCTCGCTGCGGATGTTCATCGAGCTCGTGGGGCTGCAGCCCGGCTTCGCCGCGATCGCGCTCGGCCATGCCGCCCATGCGGCACCTTACGTCGTTGTCATCGTTGGCCTTCGCCTGCGTGCCATGCCGCTCTACCTGACCGAAGCGGCCCGCGGCCTGGGGGCGACCGAGGTGCGCACATTTCTGCACGTAACCCTTCCCTGGCTGCGCCCCGCCATCGGTGCGGCGGCGGTATTGGCGCTGCTCGAGAGCTTCGACGACTTCTTGCGGTCCTTCTTCTTGGGCGGCTATCGCCCGACGTTGCCGGTTCTGATCTACGGCCGGCTCTTTTCCGGGCTCTCGCCGGAAATCGGCGCCATCACCACGTTGGTGCTGCTCTTGACCGTCGCCGTCGGGCTCTGCGGAGAACGGCTGCTCCGGCGCATACGGCAGGATCGAGCGGCCAGCTGGACCGACTGATTTAGCGCTCTCGCAGCACCGGCCGCACCGATCGCATCGGTCGCGCCGATCGCATCGGTCGCGCCGATCGCATCGGCCTTGCGCGCGCGCCCGTTCGGCGGCAAGCTTGCCCGCATGTCCGAGCTCGTCAATCTGCGCCTCGCGCGCAAGCGCAAGGCCCGTGCCCTCGCCGAGCGTCAGGCGGCCGAGCAGCGCGTGCGTTTCGGCCGGCCCAAGGGCGAGCGGCTACGCGCGAAGCGCGAAGAGGAGCTCGCTGGCCGCCGGCTCGACGCCAAGCGGCTCGACCGGGAGGAGGGCTGATGGCAAGCGAAGTGAAAGCCGCGGTGCTGAGGCCGGGCGCTGTCCCCTTCGGCATCAAGGCGCTCGACCATGTGGTCTTGCGCTATCGCGACATGGCGGAGGGCGTGCGCTTCTACTGCGAGGTGCTCGGCTGCACGGTCGAGAAGGTGCGGCCCGCGATCGGGCTCACGCAGCTGCGCGCCGGCGCCTCGCTCATCGACCTCATCGACGTGGCGAGCGAGATCGGCCGTGCCGGCGGTGCCGCGCCCGGCAAGGAGGCGAGGAACCTCGACCATTTCTGCCTGCGGGTCGAGCCCTGGGACGCCCAGGCGATCGCCCGCCATCTCGCCGCCCACGGAATCGAGGCAGGCGAGGTCGCGAGCCGCTTGGGTGCCGACGGCCAAGGCCCGTCGATCTATCTTTGCGATCCCGAGGGCAATCAGGTCGAGCTCAAGGGCCCGCCCGAGGGCTAGGGCCGGTCGCGCTCAAAATGACATTGACAATCATTCGCAATTGTGGTCTTTAGCCCCCGCGAAGCCCGGAGGGATGCTGTGTACGTCTGCATCTGCAATGCCCTGAACGAAGCCTCGATCCGCGACACGGCGGGGGCGGGGGCGCGCTCCGTGCAAGAGGTCTACGATGCGCTCGGCGTGCGTCCGCAATGCGGCAAGTGCATCCCCGTCATTCGCGACATGGTGCGCGAGGACGCGAGGCTGGCGGCGGTTGCCGACTGAGCGGCGGCCGATCGCGCTGGCCGCGGGAAATGCCGCGCCGTAGAATGCCCCGCACGCGCGGCGGCGGCACGAGGAGACCAGCCTGATGAAGGGCGACGTCAAGATCGTCCAGCACCTCAACCGGGTGCTGAAGAACGAGCTCACCGCCATCAACCAGTATTTCCTCCATTCGCGCATGCAGCGAAACTGGGGGCTCGGCAAGCTCGCCGCCCATTCGCATCAGGAATCGGTCGACGAGATGAAGCACGCCGATCGCCTCATCGAGCGCATCCTCTTCCTCGAGGGCCTGCCCAATCTCCAGGACCTCGACAAACTCTTGATCGGCGAAACGCCGCTCGAGACGCTCAAATGCGATCTGGCGCTCGAGCTCAAGGCCATGCCCGAGCTGCGCAAGGCGGTCGCCACCTGCGAGGAGAAGGCGGACTTCGTGAGCCGCGAGCTCTTCGAGAAGATCCTCGAGGGCGAGGAGGAGCACGTCGACTGGCTCGAGACCCAGCTCCGCCTGGTCGAGACCGTCGGCCTCGAGAATTACCTTCAGTCGCAGATGTGAGCCGGGGCGCCGCGCTGGCGCCGCGCGCCTACTTCTTGACGACGAGCTTGAGCGAGGCCGAGTTCAGGCAGTAGCGCTGGTGGGTCGGCTCCGGGCCGTCATCGAAGAGATGGCCGAGGTGCGCATCGCAGCGGCCGCAGAGGACCTCCGTGCGCACCATGAAATGGCTGCGGTCCTGCTTCAAGGCGACCGCCTCGGCCTTGAGCGGGGCCCAGAAGCTCGGCCAGCCCGTACCCGACTCGTATTTGGTCGCGGCATCGAACAGAGGCTGGCCGCAGCAGATGCAGCCGTAGACCCCCGCGGTCTTGCAGTTCCAATAAAGCCCGGTGAAGGCGCGCTCTGTGCCGTGCTGGCGCGCGATCTGGTACTGCTGCGGGGTCAATTGCGCGCGCCACTCGGCGTCGCTCTTGACGATCTTCTCCGCTTTCTCGGGAGGATCTGCCTTGGCCGACATCGCCTGCCCTCCCTCTCGAAGCGCCCTATTGGGCCGCGGCAGCGGCACGCGTGCGCGCTACCGGCATCTGCCGGAAGGAGACCGCGAGCCGGTTCCAGCCGTTGATCGCGACGATAGCGAAGGTGAGGTCGACGAGCTCCTTCTCGCTGAAGTGCGCGCGGACCTCCTCGAAGACCGCATCGGGCACATGGTCGTGGGAGATGAGCGTCACCGCCTCGCACCAGGCAAGGGCCGCCCGCTCGCGTGCGCTGAAGAGCGGCGACTCGCGCCATACCGCCAGCGCATAGAGCCGCTCCTCGCGCTCTCCCGCCTTGCGCGCGTCCCGCGTATGCAGATCGACGCAATAGGCGCAGCCGTTGATCTGGGAGGCGCGCGTCTTGACGAGCTCGACGAGCGCGTGCTCGAGGCCGCTTGCGTCGACGTAGGCCTGGAGCCCGCGCATGGCCTCGACCCCCTTCGGCGCCACGGTGTGATAATGGATGCGTTGCTTCATGGGAGCTCTCCGTGCTTTGCGCGCCCTCACGGCCCTTCCGCGGCGGGGGCTGCGGACGACGGCCGGCGTGCCGTAAAGAAGTCGACGAGCAACTTGCCCGCGCGCCGCTCCTCGATGCCGCCGTAAACTTCGGGCCGGTGGTTGCAGCCGGCTTGCGCGAAGATGCGCGCGCCGTGCTCCACCCCACCTCCCTTGGCATCATAGGCCCCGAAGTAGAGCCGGCGTAAACGCGCAAACGAGATGGCAGCCGCGCACATGGCGCAAGGCTCGAGTGTTACGTAGATGTCGCAGGCCGCGAGCCGGCCTTCGCCGAGCTTGGCGCAGGCCGCCCGGATCGCCAGCATCTCGGCGTGTGCGGTGGGATCGCCGAGGGCGCGCATGCGATTTTCCGCAACCGCGACGACCGCACCCTCGGCATCGACGACGAGCGCGGCGATCGGCACCTCGCCTGCCGCCGCCGCCGCCTCGGCACGCTCGAGCGCCATTGCCATGAAATTCGGCTTCGCTTCCGGCATGGCGCGACCATGGCCCCGGCGGGGCTGCGCGTCAAGGCGGGGCTGCGCGTCAAGGCGGGGCCGCGCGTCAGCCGAGTGAACGCTCCACCCAAGCGCCCGTGTGCATTGCGCTTGCGCAGCCTCCGCCCTACATTGCCGCCCATGACTCGCCCTGCCATCGGTCTCACCCTCGATGCGGAGCCGGCGGGCGGCTATTCCAAGCTGCCCTGGTACGCGCTGCGCCAGAACTATGCCGGGACCATCGCGGCGGCGGGCGGGCTGCCCGTGCTCCTGCCCCACGAGACCGGGCGGGTCGAGGATTACCTCGACCGCATCCAGGGCCTCGTCGTCACCGGCGGCGCCTTCGACGTCGACCCGAGCCTCTTCGGCGCCAGCACGCGCCATCCCACGGTCAAGACCAAGGACCAGCGCACCGCCTTCGAGCGCCTTATCCTCGCCGGTGCCCTCGAGCGCAACCTGCCCGTGCTCGGCATCTGCGGCGGCCAGCAGCTCATGAACGTGGCCTTGGGCGGCACCCTCATCCAGCACATCCCCGACGAGGTGGCTGCCGCCCTCGCCCACGAGCAGCCCAACCCGCGCACGGAGCCCGGCCACAAGGTCCGCGTCGCCAAGGGGACCCTCCTCCACGAGATCACCGGTAGCGACGAGCTCGCGGTCAATTCCGCGCACCACCAGGCGGCCAAGGACGTAGGCGTCGGGGTCGTCGTCAACGCCACCGCCGAGGACGGCGTCATCGAGGGCATCGAGCATCCCGGCTACCGCTTCTGCCTGGGCGTGCAGTGGCATCCCGAATATCTCATCAGTCCCGGCGACGGACGCATCCTCGCAGCCTTCGTCGCCGCCGCGGCCTGAGGCCATGCCAGATCCCAAAAAGCACCCCGGCGACGGAGTCGCCGGCGTCGCCGGCGAGCGCATCGCCAAGCGCATCGCGCGCGCCGGCCTCTGCTCGCGGCGCGAGGCCGAGCGCTGGATCGCGGACGGGCGCGTGGCGCTCGACGGCCGGGTGCTGACCACGCCCGCGGTCGTCGTCGGGCCCGCGAGCCTCGTCACCGTGGACGGCGCCCTCCTCCCCGAGCTCGAGCCGCCGCGGCTCTTCCGCTACCACAAGCCCGCGGGCCTCCTCACCACGAACCGCGATCCCGAGGGCCGGCCCACCGTCTTCGACAAACTGCCGCCTGAACTCCCGCGCCTGCTTGCGGTCGGCCGCCTCGACCTCGCGTCGGAGGGGCTGCTGCTCCTCACCAACGACGGCGGGCTCGCGCGCCACCTGGAGCTGCCCTCGACCGGCTGGCTCCGGCGTTACCGCGCGCGCGCGCGCGGCACCATCGACGAGGCCCGGCTCGAGCCGCTCGCCAAAGGGATCACCATCGACGGCATCGCCTACGGCCCGATCGAGGCTCGTCTCGATCGCGTGCAGCGGGCGAACGTCTGGCTCACCTTGGCCCTGCGCGAAGGCAAGAATCGGGAGGTGCGGCGCGTGCTCGAGCATCTCGGCCTCGCGGTCAATCGCCTCATCCGCATCGCCTACGGCCCGTTCCAGCTGGGCGAGCTCGCGCGCGGGGCCGTCGAGGAGGTGCCGCGCCGCGTGCTGCGCGACCAGCTCGGCCCGCTCTACAAGGACCTCGCCGCCAAGGTCGGGCACGATGCGCATCGTCGCGGGTAGGCATCGCGGCCGCACCATCGCCGCCCCCGCCGACACGACGGTGCGGCCGACCACGGATCGCGTGCGCGAGAACCTCTTCAACATTTTGGTCCACGGCCGGCTGAGTGCAGGCGACGCAGCGCTCCTCGAGGGCGCCACGGTGCTCGATGCCTTCGCGGGCAGCGGTGCCCTCGGCCTCGAAGCGCTCTCGCGCGGGGCCGCCGATGCGGTTTTCCTCGACAACGAGCTGACTGCACTCGAATGCGTGCGCCGCAATGTGACGGCGCTCGGCGAGGTGGGGCGCAGCGTCATCGTGCAGGCCGACGCGACGGCACCACCCGCACCGGCGAAGGTGCGCGGCCACCCCGGTCCGCGCACCCTCCTCTTCCTCGATCCGCCCTACCGCAGCGGGCTCGCAGCTGCGGCCCTCGCCGCTCTCGCCGCCGCCGGCTGGCTCGCAGCGCGAGCCCTTGCGGTCGTCGAGCTCGCAGAGGGCGAGCCGTTCGCGCTCCCGCCCGGCTTCGCGCTCGCCGACGAGCGGCGCTACGGGCGCACGCGCGTCGCCTTCCTCAGCTGGGACGAAGCGAGCGCCGTACCCGGGCGGTTTTGAAGGCCGACGGAACCACTCGTCTCGTCACCCCCGCGCACGCGGGGGTCCAGGAGGTCGATGGATTCCCGCTTACGCGGGAATGACGCATCGATTGCATCAGAGCGAATGACGCTCCGTCTGCGCGCACGCAGCAATCGCCGAGGACCTATTGGTGCAGGCCCTTGACGATCTCGAGATAGTCCGGGTGCTCGGGCGCGATAAGGCCGTGCTGGACGAGGAAGTGGATGATGACGAGGTTGCAGTTGAACTTGAACTCGGTCGTCTCGCGCACGACCTCGATCACGCGCTCGATGGGCCAGAGCATGAATTCCTGGATCTCGCCGTCGCGGTTCCTAGGCGTGAAGTCCTGCGGAAGCTCGAGCTCGTAGACGAACTGCACGTCGGGCTTCAAGCCCTCGGGCGTCTCCATGGTGTAGGTCACCGCCCCGGTCGGCCGTGCGCGTGCCGCGAGCGCTTCGGGGATGTCGGCCTCCTCGCCGCTTTCCTTGACGAGGTTCTCCTTGAGGGAGAGGGCCGCGGGCTGGCCGCCCGCCACCATGTTGTCGAGCATGCCGGGGTAGGTCGGCTTGTCCAAGGCGCGCCGCCCGACCCACATCGAAATGCGCCCGCCCTCGCGCACGAAGCCGTTCATATGAACGCCGTAGGCGCGCACGCCGAAATAGGGGGTCGCCGCCCGCTCCATCAGCATGACGGGGGCACTCCCCCAGCTCCTCGTCACCGGATAGACCTCGTTGCGCCAGCCCGCGATGACGCCCTGGGCTGAGAGCGTGCGCAGCGCCTCGTCGAGGGCCGCGGTGCGCGCCTCGGGGGTCGCGAGGGCAGGCGCCAGGGTCACGCGATCGGCCGCGATCTCGAAGAGCTTGGGGAATTGCCGAAGCTCGTCGAGGAAAGGCTGCTTCACCCAGCCGAAGCGCTCGCCGGCTACGACGAAAGGGCGGAAATTCCCCAACTCGCGGGCGTTGCATTCGCGAATGCGGTCGAGAAAGCTCAAGGCGAGGCCGCTCCGGCTCGTTGGCTCGCGCACATCTATCGATTTGCGCCGATGCGCGCAACCGCGGCTCGATGACAAACGTCGAGAAAGCAGGCCCTCAGGCGCGCCGAGCGCGGCTCTTCTCCGAGGTGAGCACGACCTCGACCGCGGGGAGCTGGCGCAGGCAGCTCGCGATGTACTCGGCGAGCCCGCCCTCCATGCCTTCGACCTGGATGTCGATGTGCAGCACCGCACCGGGGCCCCCGTCGAGGGTGCTGCGCCATTGGGAGGGGATGAGACCGCGCTTGGCGAAGAGCTCGAGCACGCGCGGCATCACGCCGGGATCGGGCTCAGCCTCGACGGCAAAGCAGGCGGTCGGTCGCGTGGCGGGTTCAGCGGAGGAAGTCATGGCAAGCAAACTCCTGCAAACGGGCGAACGCAATAGCACCAAGGCCCGGCAGCCCGAGGGGCGCCGGGGTGCTAATTCGCCGAATGCGGAGTTGCTCGCGCATGGTCGTGAAGCTAACGAAGGCGGGGGGAGCGGTCAAGGGCGGTGACGGCGGAGTGGTCGGTCGGTTGGGCCGAAGCCTCATCCTTCGAGACGCGTCGCAAGCGCGACGCTCCCCAGAGGTGGGCCGGAAATGAACGCACCATCTTCAATGCATTACTTGCCACACGTCGCCATTCCCGCGAAAGCGGGAATCCATCGTCGGCCTTGAGCCGGGCTTCGGAAATGGACCCCGGCTTTCGCCGGGGTGACGAATGGAGCACTGAAAGTGAACGGATCATTTTGAATCAGACTCTCGGGGCGAGGACCCCGTGTTTGGGGTTTCACCCCGGCGCACGCCGGGGAGCCGCCGCAGGCGGCGTCTCGAAGGACGAGATGAAGCGGCCTCGCCCTATTTCCCGAATTTGGCGACCCGCGCCCGCGTCTCGGGATCGAGAAAGGCGCGCACCGTCGCCTCGGTCTCGAGTGCCAGTGCCGCTTCGAGATCGAGATGGCAGGCGCGATTGATGACGCGCTTCAAGTCGCTCACTTGTTTTGGCGGGAGGGCGGCGATGCGGCGCGCCGCCTCGTCGGCCGAGGCGAAGAGATCGGTCTCGGGTACCAGCTTCCACACCAGGCCCATGGCAAGCGCCTCCCGCGCGTCGAAGCGCTCGCCGAAGAGGATGAGCTCGCGCGCGCGCTTGAGCCCGATCAGCCTCGGCAGGAGGGTCGTCACTCCGCCTGTCACGAAGAGGCCGAGCCCGATCTCGGGAAAGAAGCAGCGGGTACCCTCGGCCATGACCACGAGGTCGCAGTTGATCACCCACTCGAGCCCCCCACCCGCCGCCCAGCCGTGGATCGCGCCCACCACCATTTTGCCGCCCAGTGCTAAGGCGCGCGTCACGTCTTGGATC
>DATJAC010000278.1:0-6209 GCA_035516655.1 Alphaproteobacteria bacterium
TCATCGACACCATCCTCGCGCGCGATTTCATCGCCGAGAGTCCCGCCCCCTGGCCGCTGCTCGTGGTCGTGGCGATCTTGCTGATCGCGGCGGCGACCGGGGCGACGATGGCCCTGCTGCCGACACGTGCGGCGGCACTCGCGGGCCTGGCGCCGATCCTTGCCTGGGCGGCGGGGGCGCAAATCGCCTTTCTCCACGACCTTTGGCTGCCGCTGGTGGAGCCGGTGGCGGCGCTGGCGGCGGCGGGGCTCGCGGTGTTGCTCTACCGCTATTGGGTGGTCGACCTCGACGGCCGCCGCATCAAGTCGGCATTCCGGCGCTACCTGGCGCCCGACATGGTCAATGTGCTCGCAGCCCACCCCGAGCGCTTGAAGCTGGGCGGCGAGACGCGCGCGATGACCTTGCTGTTCTGCGATGTGCGCGGCTTCACCACGATCTCGGAGGAATTCAAGTCGGATCCGCAGGGACTCACGCGCCTGATCAACCGCTTCCTGACGCCGATGACCGACATCATCATGGCGCGCCGGGGTACGATCGACAAATACATGGGCGACTGCATCATGGCGTTCTGGAACGCCCCGCTCGACGACGCCGACCACGCCGACCACGCCTGCGCGAGCGCTCTTGCCATGACGCGCGCGCTCGAAAACCTCAATCTCCAGCTCGAGCGCGACGCGACGGCGCAAGGGCGCGCGTTTCACCGCCTCAAGGTCGGCATCGGGCTCAATACCGGCGATTGCGTGGTCGGCAACATGGGCTCCGACCAGCGCTTCGACTATTCGGTCCTGGGCGATGCGGTCAATCTCGCCTCGCGCCTCGAGGGTCAATCGAAGACCTATGGCGTCGACATCGTGATGGGCGAGGCGACGCGCGCCAAAGCACCCTCCTGGGCCGCCCTCGAGCTCGATCGCATCGCGGTCAAGGGGAAGAAGGAGGCCGTGCGGATTTACGCGCTGCTCGGCGACGCCACGGAAGCGCAATCGCCCGCCTTTCAAGCGCTCGTCGAGCGCCACGACGCGATGCTCGCGGCCTACCGCGCCCAGGACTGGGGAGGTGCGCACGCGGCGCTTGTGGCATGCCGGCAATGCGGTGCCCGGTTGGCACCGCTCTACGCGCTCTACGAGGAGCGGTTCGCCTATTACGCGACCCATCCGCCGGGCCGCGACTGGGACGGGGTCTTCGTTGCTACCTCGAAGTAGCGCGGCGCATTGACTCGAGGTGCATGATCGTCGCACAAGTTGGCGGTGGTCTGCGCTGGGATTGGCTCCTTGAGCAGGCGGGGAGGGGGACTTGGCGGAAGGGAGGATGGCTCGCAGCACGTCGGCCGCAGCGGCGGGACGACGGCATCGCCCGCATGGACGCCTCCTTGGCGCCGCGGCTCTGCTCGGCCTGCTCGTGGAGCTTTCGCCGCTCCCCGCTGCGCATGCCTATACCGCCGCCGGCGACCGCATCTTCGTGCCGACCCTCCTGCTGCCGCAGATCGCCCCTTCGGACGAGTTCTATCTCACCTTCTTGACCCAACACCCGACTGCTGGCAGCCGGCTCGACAATTTGAATGCGGTCTACAACAAGACGATCACCGAGCGCCTGAGCGTCGGCGTCGCGGACGGCTACAGCTGGCTCACGCCCAAGGGTCCTGACGGCCGGCAGAATCTTCAGACCACGGTCAAATATCTCGCCGTTCTCGAGCCCGCGGACGAGTTCCTGCTCTCGACCGGCGTGGCTCGAGAGTGGGGCGGCAGCGGGGCCACCGGCAGCGGGGTTGCCGCCATCGGCGCCAGCCCCAAGGGTGCGACGACGCCGGCCCTCACCTTCGGCAAGGGCTTGGGCGAGATCGGGCCCGCCTATTTGCGCCCCTTTGCCGTGACCGGCCTTCTCGGCTACCAAGTCTCCGATGGAGCTCCGCGGCCCGACCGATGGCAGATCGGGGTCTCGCTCGAGTACTCGCTACCCTATCTCGAGTCCAAGGTGACTTCCACCGAGCTGCCGGATGTCGTCCGCGCGCTGACGCCGATGGTCGAGGTGCTCCTCGCGACACCGAGTGGTGCGAGCTACGGCTACAAGACCACGATCACCGTCGCCCCCGGCGTGAGCTATGCAGGGGGAGGCTGGGAGCTGGGCGTCGAGGCGCTGGTTCCGGCCACGCGGGCGACCGGCAGCGGGGTCGGTGCGGCAGTCCAGCTCCATCTCTCGCTCGACTATCTCCTCGCCGGCGGCTTCCTCGGCAGGCCGATCCTCTCGGCACCCTGACCTTGCGCAGCTGCGGTCAAGCGCATCGCACCAGCTCGCCGTGGCGCGTGCACGCGGCCGAGGCGAGCTCGACGAAGTGCAGTGCCACCTCGTCGGGCGTGCGCAGGCCGGCCGGGTTCTCGCCGGGAAAGGCCTGGGCGCGGAGGGCCGTACGCACCACGCCCGGATCGATGAGATTGACGCGCAGCTTGGTCTTGCTCGTCTCGCCGGCATACGTGCGCACCAACGCCTCGAGGGCTGCCTTGCTCGCTGCATAGGCACCCCAATAGGGAAAGACGCCGGAGCCTTGCGCCGCGGTCACGAAGATGGCGCGGCCGGCCTCGGAGCGTCGCAGGAGCGGGTCCATGCTGCGGATCAAGCGCCAGTTGGCCCCCACGTTGAGCGCCATCACCTCCTCCCAGAGCGGGGGATCGATGTGGCCGAGGGGTGCCAAGACGCCCAGGGTGGCGGCGTTGCCGACGAGGATATCGAGCTTGCGGAAGCGCTCGTAGAGGGCGGCGCCCAGACGGTCGATCTGAGCGAAATCCCTGAGATCGAGCGGCACGAGCGTGGCGCTGGAACCTGCGGCCTGGACCGCGTCGTCCACTTCCTCGAGCCCACCCGCCGTGCGGGCGACGAGGACGAGATGAGCGCCCTCGGCGGCGAAGCGCTTGGCGACCGCAGCCCCAATGCCGCGCGAGGCGCCGGTGATGAGCGCGACCCGCCCCGCGAGTGCCGCCATCTCAGCCGATCTCGGCAAGCAGCGAGAGTTGCGGGGTCTTCTCGCCGCCTTCGTGGTCGGTGAGGGAGGTCGGGTAGTCGCCGGTGAAGCAGGCATCGCAGAACTGCGGGCGCTCCTTGTCCCGTGCCGCTCCGCCGACGGCGCGATAGAGCCCGTCGATCGAGACGAAGGCGAGGCTGTCCACGCCGATGAGCTTCTCCATGCCGGCGACGTCGTGGCGGAACGCGAGCAGCTCCGTCCGCTCGGGCGTGTCGATGCCGTAAAAGCAGGAGTGCGTGGTTGGCGGGCTCGAGACGCGCATATGCACCTCGCGCGCACCCGCCTGGCGCACCATCTCGACGATCTTGCGCGAGGTGGTGCCGCGCACGATGCTGTCGTCGACCAGCACCACGCGCTTCCCTTCGATGAAGGTGCGGTTGACGTTGTGCTTGAGCTTGACGCCCAGGTGCCGGATCTGATCGCTCGGCTCGATGAAGGTGCGCCCGACGTAGTGGTTGCGGATGATGCCGAGCTCGAAGGGGATGCCCGCCTCCGAGGCGTAGCCGATCGCGGCGGGAACGCCCGAATCGGGGACCGGGATGACCACGTCGGCGTCGACCGGCGCCTCGCGCGCGAGCTCCGCACCTATGCGCTTGCGCACGGCATAGACGCTGCGGCCCTCCACCTTGCTGTCCGGCCGGGCGAAATAGACGTACTCGAAGATGCAGAAGCGCCCGCGCATGGGCGGGAAGGGCTTGAGCGAGCGCACCCCCTTCGCGTCCAGCACCACCAATTCGCCCGGCTCGATGTCGCGCACGAATTCGGCGTCGATGATGTCGAGCGCGCAGCTCTCGGAGGTGAGGATAGTGGCCCCATCGCGGGTGCGGCCGAGGACGAGCGGGCGCACGCCGAGCGGGTCGCGCAGCCCGATCACCGAATCTTCGCTGATGGCGATGAGCGAGTACGCCCCCTCGATCTGCCGCAACGCTTCGACGATGCGCTCGATGAGCGCGCCGTACTCGCAGGTCGCAATCAGGTGGACGATGACCTCGGTGTCGCTCGTCGACTGGAAGAGCGAGCCGCGGCGCTTGAGGCGCTCGCGCAAGGCCACCGCGTTGGTGATGTTGCCGTTGTGCCCGACCGCGAAGCCGCCATGCTGGAGATGGGCGAAGAGCGGCTGGACGTTGCGCAGGACGGTCGCTCCCTGGGTCGCATAGCGCACGTGGCCGATCGCCATGGTTCCGGGCAGCCGGGCGATGACCTCCCCGCTGTTGAGGTTGTCGCCGACGAGACCGAGCGCTCTATGTTGGTGGAATTGCCGGCCGTCAAAGCTCACCACGCCGACCGACTCCTGGCCGCGATGCTGGAGGGCATGGAGGCCGAGGGCCGTCATGGCGGAGGCGGCACCGTGGCCGAAGATGCCGAAGATGCCGCACTCCTCCTTGAGCTTGTCGTCCTCGAAGGGGTTGGTCGTGGCCATCGTCGGTGTGGTCATGGCGCCATCGTCATTGGGTGCTTTGGAAGAGGCGATTCATGTCCTTGATCTCGTCGCGGTTATAGCCTTCGCGGTCCTTGGGCGCATCCGCTTTCGGCTCGGGCTGGCTCAATTGGTCGAAGTCCCGCTTTGCCGCCAGGCCCTCGCGCGCCTTGGCGGCGGCATCGGTCACCGCTTGAACGCCCCGGTGCCGCGCGCTCTCGGGGATGAGCTTCTCGATGAGCCGCGCGCCGCGCTCGATGATCGGCATGGTACGGGCCTCGCGCACCCAGGCGGGATATTGGTCGGCCGAGCTGAAGGCCCAGCCGAGGGCCAGATAGCCCAGGCAGACCACGACGGCCCCCCTGAGGAGCCCGAAGAGGAGACCGAGCGACTTGTCGAGGGTGCTGAAGTTGCTCTGGTGCACCCGGTGCGCAATCGCATGGCTGATCGCCGAGAAGGCGACGAGAGCGACGATGAATATGGTGACGCCCGCAGCACTGTCGGCGAGCCAAGGTACGGCGATGAAGTGGCGGAACCACGGGAAAACCCAACCTCGATAGTAGAGAACGTATGTGGCGAAGCCCGCCCCCACCCAACCGGCAGCACCCAGTACCTCCTTGACGAAGCCGCGAAAAAGCGCGAAGAGCCCCGAAATCAGCAAAATGACGACAACGGCGACGTCGGTGGCGTTCATGGTGCGCTTGTCATCATGCCCTTGACGGGGTGCGTTTGGCGAGGCCCCGATTGCCGGAGAGGCCGGAATCGCCGCTCTCGAGCAAAGCCAGCAGCTCGTGGAGTCGGCTCAACTCGGTGAGCCTCATCCCGCCCGCGCCGAGGGCTGCCGCCGTGCCCCGTGCGCCACCCTTCCGCGGCCGCGGCGGCACGATCGCATGGCTGAACCCGAGCTTCGCCGCCTCTTTCAGGCGCTGGTCCATATGGTTCACCGCGCGCACCTCGCCCGAGAGGCCGATCTCGCCGAAGACCACCGTATCGGCCGGAACGGGTCTATCCATGTGGGAGGATGCCAGCGCCGCGGCGACCGCGAGGTCCGCCGCCGGCTCCGCGATCCTGAGGCCGCCCGCAACGTTCAAATAGACATCTCGCCCGACAAGAGCAAGCCCGCAGCGCGCCTCGAGCACCGCCAGCACCATGGCGAGGCGGGCACTATCCCAGCCGACGACGGCCCGGCGCGGAGTCGCCAGCGAGGAGGGGGCGACCAGGGCCTGAATCTCGACCAGCATGGGGCGCGTCCCCTCCATGCCCGCGAACACCGCCGAGCCGCTGACCGCCCGCTCGTGCTCCGAGAGGAAGAGGGCCGAGGGATTGCCGATCTCCAGGAGCCCGCGGTCGGTCATCTCGAACACGCCGATCTCGTCGGTCGGCCCGAAGCGGTTCTTGACCGCGCGCAGGATGCGGAACTGGTGGCCGCGCTCGCCTTCGAAGTAGAGCACCGTGTCCACCATATGCTCGAGCACGCGGGGGCCCGCGATCAGCCCCTCCTTGGTGACATGGCCGACCATGAGCACGGTCGTGCCGCGGCGCTTGGCAACGCGGATGAGCTCCTGGGCCGCGGCGCGCACCTGGGCGACGGTACCGGGTGCCGAGTCGAGGGTGTCGACGTACATGGTCTGGATCGAGTCGATCACCACGACCTCGGGTCCGTCGGGGACATCGAGGCTGGTCAGGATGTCGCGGATGCTGGTGGCCGCGGCGAGCTCGACCGGGGCGCTCTCGAGGCCCATGCGGGCGGCGCGCATGCGCACCTGGTCGATCGCCTCCTCG
>DATJAC010000279.1:0-3817 GCA_035516655.1 Alphaproteobacteria bacterium
AAGACCATCGTCATCTCGACCCACCTGCTCGACGAGGTGAGTGCCGTCTGTACGCGCGCCCTCGTGATCGCGGGCGGGCGGCTGGTGATCGACGCGACCCCCGCGGCCCTCGAGGCGCGCTCGCGGCTCCACAATGCCATCTCGCTCAGGCTCGCGGGCCTGAGCCTGGAGGAGGCCGAGCGCGAGCTCGCGACCGTGCCGGGGGTGGCTTCGGTGGAGGCGCTCGAGCGCGAGGATGCGGGAATCGGCCTGCGGCTCTTCGCCGAGGCCGGGCAACCGATCATCACGGAGGTGAGCCGCTTCGTCCATGCGCGCGGCTGGGCCGTCGAGGAGATCCACGTCGAGCGCGGCGAGCTCGACGAGGTGTTCCGCGAGATCACGACGGGACGCGCCTGAGCGATGACCGCGGCAGGGAACCCGGGAGGGCGGCCGGCATGAGAGCAGTGCGCAACGTCGTTACGGTGTTCCGGCGCGAGTTCGCCGCCTATTTCACCACCCCGCTCGCCTATGTCTTCCTCGTCGTGTTCCTGGCCTTGGCGGGTGCCTTGACCTTCTACATCGGCAATTTCTTCGAGCGCGAGCAGGCCGACCTCGAGCCGTTCTTCACCTTCCATCCCTGGCTCTATCTCTTTCTCATCCCGGCCATCTCGATGCGGCTCTGGGCCGAGGAGCGCAAGACCGGGACGGCCGAGCTCCTTCTGACCTTGCCCATCTCGATCACTGAGGCCGTGCTCGGCAAGTTCCTCGCCGCCTGGGCTTTCACCGCCGTGGCGCTGGCGCTCACCTTTCCGCTCTGGATTTCGGTCAACGTGCTCGGTCGGCCCGACAACGGCGTCATCCTCGCGGGCTACATCGGAAGCTTCGTCATGGCGGGCGCCTTCCTCGCCGTCAGCTCCTGCATGTCGGCCTTGACCAAGAACCAGGTGATCGCCTTCGTGCTCGCGTGCGCTGTCTGCTTTCTCTTCATCCTCTCCGGCACGCCGATGGTGCTCGGCTTCGCGCAGAGTTGGCTGCCCCAGGTGCTGATCGATGCGGTCGCCTCGTTCAGCTTCCTCACCCATTTCAATGCGATCAAGAAGGGCGTCATCGATCTGAGGGACGTGATCTTCCTCGCCTCCCTCATCACGCTCTTCCTCTATGCCAATGTCGTTGCGGTCGATCTCAAGAAGTCGGCGTAAGCGCATGAGCCCTGCACCATGACGTCCGCGCATCGGCCCGACCGCACGCTGCTTTCGCTCGTGGGCCTGGCCCTCGCGGTGGCCCTCTTCTTCGCGCTCAATATCTTCGCCAACGCCGCCTTCAAGGGCATCAGCCTCGATCTCACCCAGGGCAAGCTCTATACGCTCTCGGACGGCACGCGCCAGGTCCTGGCAAACCTCAAGGAGCCGGTGACCCTGCGCTTCTACTTCTCCCAGCGCCTGGCCGATGCCGTGCCGAGCTACGGCAATTACGCAGCGCGCGTCCGCGAGCTCCTGGAGCGCTACGCCAGCCTCGCCGACGGCCGCATCCGCCTCGAGGTCTACAATCCCGAGCCCTTCTCCGACGCCGAGGACCGCGCCGTCGCCTTCGGCCTGCAAGGTGTTCCGATCGGCAACTCGGACGACCAGGTCTATTTCGGCCTGGCCGGCAGCAACAGCACGGACGACGAGGACGTCATCCCCTTCTTCCAGCCCGACCGCGAGCGCTTCCTCGAGTACGACGTGACCAAGCTCGTCGCCAACCTCGCCAACCCGAAGAAGAAGGTGATCGGCCTGATGAGCTCGCTGCCGATGGCGGGCTCCTTCGGCAATCCGATGATGGGACAGGCCTCGGTCCAGCCCTGGGTCATCATGACCGAGATGCGCCAGCAGTTCACCGTGCGCGAGCTCGGCGCCAACCCCGACGCGATCGACAAGGACATCGACGTGCTGATGATCGTCCATCCCAAGGCGCTCTCGGAGAAGACCCAGTTCGCCATCGACCAGTACGTGCTCGGCGGCGGCCACGCCCTCGTCTTCGTCGACCCCAACGCCGAGTCCGACACCGGGCCGAGCCCGATGATGATGACGGGAGCCTCGAGCTCGGACCTGAAGCGCCTGTTCGCCGCCTGGGGCATCGAGCTCCTGCCCGACAAGGTCGCCGGCGACCGCGAGCTCGCCACGCGCGTTCAGGCGCCGGTCAATGGCCGCTCCCAGACGATCGACTACATCGCCTGGCTCTCCCTCGGGGAGGACAACCTCGACCGCGACGACGTGGTGACGGCCGATCTCTCCAGCCTTCTCATGGCGACCCCCGGCATCCTCGAGAAGAAGACGGGGGCCTCCATCACCTTCACCCCGCTCGTCGAGACCGATGCCGATGCGACCGAGATTGCGGCCGACAAGGTGCGCCTCTTCCCCGATTTTCAGGGCCTCCTCGCCGACTACAAGCCCGTCGGCCATCCCTTGACGCTCGCCGCCCGCCTCGAGGGAGCGGTCAAGACCGCCTTCCCCGACGGCCCGCCCGCGGCCGGCAAGGAGGAGGCGAAGAAGGGCGACGCCGCCGGCGCGGGCAAGGATCCCGCGGCAGAGGAGAAGCCGGGTGCCGGGAAGGAGGCGGGCAAGCCCGCGGCGCCGCCGCCGAGCTGGCTCAAGGAGTCGGTCAAGCCGATCAACGTCATCGTGGTTGCCGACACGGACATGCTGACCGACCGCTTCTGGGTGCGCACCCAGGATTTCTTCGGCCAGAAAGTGATCCAGCCGTCCACGGGCAACGGCGACTTCGTGATCGATGCGCTCGACAATCTCGCGGGCTCGGACGCGCTGATCGGCTTGCGCAGCCGCGGCCAGTCGAGGCGTCCCTTCGATCTCGTGCAGCGCCTGCGCGCGGACGCGGACGAACGCTACCTCGCCAAGGCGCAGCAGCTGCAGGACCGGCTCAAGGAGGCCGAGAAGAAGCTCGCCGCCTTGCAGAAGGAGGGCGAGGCCGGCTCGCGCCAGATCCTGAGCGCTGCCCAGCAGCAGGAGATCGACAAGTTCCGCGCCGAGACCGTCGCCACGCGCAAGTCGCTGCGCGAAGTCCAGCATGCGCTCAGGGTCGACATCGAGCGCCTGGGCGAGGTGCTGAAGTTCGTCAACATAGCCCTCGTGCCGATCCTCGTCGGGATCGCCGCGATCGTGGTGGCCCTCGTGCGTGCGACGCGCCGGCGGCGGCGCCACGCGGTCGCTTGAGGAGGAGGCCGAGAGACGATGAAGCCCGCAACCCTTGTCGTCCTCGCGGCCGCGACGGTGCTCTTGGCCCTCGGCACCGTCTGGGTCAACAACAGCACCCCGGTCTACCGCAGCGGGACGGGCGGTGCGCTCGTCTTTCCCGACCTCGCCAACGAGATCAACGAAGCGGCCAAGCTCACAGTGCAGACCGCCGACGCGAAGATCACGGTCGCACGCAAGGGCGATAATTGGGTCGTCGCCGACAAATACGACTATCCCGCCAAATACGATCTCGTGAAGCAGGACCTCGTCGGTCTCGCCCAGCTCAAGACGGTCGAGGCCAAGACGGCCGAGCCCTCGCTCTATTCGCGCCTCGAGGTCGAGGATGTGAGCCAGAAGGGGGCGAAGGGCGAATTGTTGACCCTCGAGGACGCCAAGGGCGCCAAGCTCGCGAGCCTCATCCTCGGCAAGCGCCATTACGGCCGGGGTGCCGACCAGGCGGTCGAGATCTATGTGCGCAAGCCGACCGAGGCGCAGTCCTGGTTGGCGACCGGCACGCTCGACCGCAACGACGACCCCAAGCTCTGGCTCAAGCGCGACGTGGTCAATCTCGAGCGCGAGCGCCTTAGCTCCGTGACGGTGACGCCCGC
>DATJAC010000280.1:0-2832 GCA_035516655.1 Alphaproteobacteria bacterium
CCATGCCGTCGGCCAGCGCCGTGCCGTGCCCGGCCCGCGCTCCAAGGCCGTCTTCGAGCGCGAGGCCCGGACCATGGCGCCCGGCCTGCAATCGCTGGCGCTTTTCTCGCAAATCGCGGTCGACCGCGCCAAAGGCTCGACGATCACCGACGTCGACGGCAACGAATACCTCGATTTCGTCGCCGGGGTCGCCGTCGGCAGCCTCGGCCACTGCCATCCCCATTACCTCGCACGCCTCAAGGAGCAGCTCGAGCGCACCACCTTCGGCAGCTTCACGACCGAGACGCGCGCGCGCTTCCTCGAGCTCGTGGGTTCCGTCCTGCCCCAAGGGATCACGCACCTCCAGCTCTTCTCGGGCGGAGCCGAGGCGGTCGAGGCCGCCTTCCGCCTGGCCAAGTCGGTCACCAAGAAATTCGAATTCGTCGGCTTCTGGGGCGGCTTTCACGGCAAGACTGCGGGCGTCATCGGCCTGCTCGGCGGCGGCTATCGCAACCATCAGGGGCCGTTTCCGCCCGGCATGCATCTCTCGCCCTACGCCAATTGCTATCGCTGCCCGTGGCATCTCGAGTATCCCTCCTGCGGGCTCGCCTGCGCCGAGCATCTGCGCAACGTGATCAAGAACGATACCCAAAGCGAGGTCGCGGCCCTCATCATGGAGCCGATGCAAGGGACCGCCGGCAACGTCATCCCGCCCGACGAGTTCGTCCTTGCCGCACGCGAGATCGCCCGGGAGATAGGCGCCCTCTTCATCGCCGACGAGACCCTGACCGGCTTCGGCCGCACGGGAACGATGTGGGCCTCCGAGCATTCCGGGCTCAAGCCCGACGTCATGACCATGGGCAAGGGCATGGGCGGGGGCTTTCCGTTGAGCGGGGTTGCCTCCTCGCTTCCGCTCATGTCGGCCAAGCCTTTCGGCGAGCCGAGCGGCAGCTCGTCGAGCTACGGCGGCAATCCCCTTGCCGCGGCCGCGGGGCTCGCCGCGATCGAGGTCATCCTCGCGGAGAAGCTCGTGGAGAATTCGGCCCGCGTCGGCGCCAGGATGCTGGCCGCCCTCAAGGAGCTGCAAAACAAGTACCGCTTCGTCGGCGACGTGCGCGGGCGCGGTCTGATGATCGGAGTCGAGCTGGTCGCCGATCCCAAGACCAAAGAGCCGCTCGACAAGACCGTCACCCGCGCCCTTTTCCACGAAGCGCTCGAGCGCGGCCTCGTCACCATGTCCTACGCGCACGTCATCCGCATCAACCCGCCCCTCGTCATCACCGAGGACGAGGCCTTGCGCGGCGTCGCTATCCTCGACCAGTCGTTCGCCGCCATAGCGCGTCGCTTCGGGCTCGATTGATGCCTAGGCGCCCCCTGCGCGGGGCCTTCATCGGCTTCGGCGGGGTTGCCGCCAAGGGGCATCTACCCGGCTGGCACGCGCGCGATGACACCGCTATCGTCGCCGCGGCCGATGCAGCACCCGAACGCCGGCAGGCGTTCCTCGCGGCCCTGCCGGGTGCGCGCGCCTACGGGTCCGTCGACGCACTCCTGGCCGGCGAGACCCTCGACTTCGTCGACATCTGCACCCCGCCCGGCAGCCATGCGGGGCTGATCGTGCGCGCCCTCGATGCCCGCCTCCATGTGCTCTGCGAAAAGCCCCTGACGACGCGGCTCGGGGACGCCCGCGCCGTGGCCGACGCCGCGGCACGCGCCGGAAGGGTCGTGCATACCGTGCACAACTGGCTCGAGGCCCCGGTCTGTCTCCGCGTCTCGGCCCTGGTCTCCGCAGGGGCGATCGGGGCCGTGCGCTCGCTCAGCTGGCGCACGCTCCGCCGAGCACCCGCGGCCGCAAGCGATGCCGCTCGCAATTGGCGCGTCGATCCCGTCTTGGCCGGCGGGGGCATCCTCTTCGATCACGGCTGGCACGCGCTCTACTGCATCATGCGCTGGGCCAACGCACCTCCGCGCGCCTTAACCGCCTCGCTCGAGACCCGCCGCTTTCGCGAATGGCCGCTCGAGGACACGGCGACGCTCGACATCGATCTCGAGAGCGGCACCGGCCACGTCCATCTCACCTGGGCGGCCGACGAGCGCGCCAATCACATCGAGCTCGAGGGCGAGCGCGGCCGCATCGCCGTCGTCGGCGCGAGTGTGCTCTTCGAGGGGCCGTCGGGGAAATGCTCCTGGTCCTGTCCGCCGCCTTTGTCCGACGGCTCGCACCATGCGGACTGGTTCGCGGGTGTCGCTGAGGATTTTCACGCCGCGATCGCGGGAGATGCCGCGGGCAATCTGGCCGAGGCGCTTCTATGCGCGCAGCTGATCGATCTTGCCCAGCGCTCGAGTGCTGCCGGCGGTGCCAAGCTTCCGCTCGAGGCCTAAGGGCTGGACGGGGTGGACACCCGCGTCGATTGCTCGCGCAGGTCGAGAAAGAGCACCAGGAAAAAGAAGACCGGAGCCCCCAATCCCGTCAGCAACAAAAACCAGCCCGCCTTGCCGAAAAGCGCAAAGGCGAGGATGAGATAGAAGAAATCGCGGCGCGAGAGCGTGTCGAGGAGCCGGGCCAGCGGGCGCGCCGGCGCGCGCGCGACCGAGGTGAAGAGCGGGCCGGCGTCGCGTTTCGGACGCAACACCCGCCAATAGACGAAGCTCGACGACCCGAGCGTGCCGAGGACGGCCGAGACGCCGAGCAGGATCGGCAGCAAGCCCCCGTCACTCAGGCTCCAGCCCGCGGACATGCAGGCGAAGACGGCGCTGTGCACGACGTTGTCGCCCCAGAAATCGAGCAAACCGCCCCATCGCGTCTCCTGAAACCTCAAGCGCGCAAGCTCTCCGTCGCAGCCGTCGAGGATCGAA
>DATJAC010000281.1:0-3984 GCA_035516655.1 Alphaproteobacteria bacterium
GCGGCCGAGGATCGGGCTCGCATAGCTCGAGCTGACGTAGCCGATCATCGGCATCGGAGCCTTGCGCCGCACCTCGGAAACGATCTGCGCGCCCTCGGGCAATACCGTGGCGGGATCCTTGGTGAGCAGGCCGACGAGCTGCCGCCGGCCTTCGCGCGCGAGGTCGGCGCGCGCCATGCCGCGCTTGCCGAGGAAATCGGGCTTCTTCTTGGAAATGAGCCAGGCCATGCCGAGATCCCGCGGTGTCACCGTGCCGTCGGTCTCCTGGCCCACGATGATGTAGCCCTTCTCGGCGCGCAGCACGTGCATGGCCTCGGTGCCGAAGGGTGTTATGCCGTAGGCCGCACCCGCGGTCATGCACGCGGTCCAGAGGGCCGTGCCGTAGCTCGCCGGCACGTTGATCTCGTAAGAGAGCTCGCCGGTGAAGCTCACGCGGAAAACCCGAGCCGGAATGCCGGCGACGTGGCCGCTGCGCACGCTCATATGGGGAAAGGCCTCGGCGCCAAGCGCTATGTCGGCGGTGAGCTCGGCGAGGAGCCGGCGCGCATTGGGGCCGGCGAGGGCCACCGTCGCCCACACCTCCGTGACCGAGGTGCAATAGACCCGCCAGTCGAGATATTCGCACTGCAGCCATTCCTCGAGCCAGGCGAGCACGCGCGCGGCATTGCCGGTCGTGGTCGTCATCAGGAAATGGTTGGGGCCGAGCCGCGTGGTGACGCCGTCGTCGATCACGTAGCCCTGCTCGTCGCACATGAGCCCGTAGCGCGAGCGGCCGATCTCGAGATCGCCCCAGGCGTTGGTGTAGACCAAGTCGAGCAGCCTGACCGCGTCCGCGCCCTGGATGTCGATCTTGCCGAGCGTGCTCGCATCGACGATGCCGAGGCTCTTGCGCACCGCGAGGCATTCGCGCGCGACCGCCTCGTGCATGCCCTCGCCCGCCCGGGGGTAGTACCACGGCCGCTTCCATTGCCCCACGTTCTCGAAGGGCGCTCCGGCCGCCTCGTGCCAATGGTGGATGGGGGTGCGGCGGATCGGATCGGCGAGCGCTCCCCCGTCGCGGCCGGCGAGCGCTCCGATGCCGACCGGCGTATAGGGCGGGCGGAAAGTGGTGGTGCCGACATCGGCGATCTCGGCACCTATGTCATGGGCGAGGAGGGCCAAGGCCGCGACGTTCGAGGTCTTGCCCTGATCCGTACCCATGCCGAGCGTGGTGTAGCGCTTCAAATGCTCGACCGAGACGTAGCCTTCGCGCGCGGCAAGGGCCACGTCGGCCGCCGTGACGTCGTTCTGGTGATCGACGAAATGCTTGGCGAGGCCGCGCTTCTCCTTGAGCGGGGGTACGAGCCAGAGGACCGCCGCGGGCGCTTCGGCTTGGTCCTCCGCGCGCGGCGGCAGGGCGGCATCCGCCGGCACGGCGAAGCCCGCGGCCGCAGCTGCCGCGGCACCGGTGCTGGCCCCCTCCTCCAGGCAGGCCGTCAACGCGAAACTGCCGTTGGCGGCCCCCGCCGAGCGCTCCGCCTGGAACGATTGACCGGGCACGAAGATGCCGCGCGCCGCGTCGTAATCGAGCCTGCCGCGCGACTGGGAGAAGAGATGCACGCTCGGGTTCCAGCCGCCCGAGACGCAGACGAGGTCGCAGGCGATGTGCCTTGGCGCGCCCAGGAGCTTGGCTCCGCTCTCGAAATAGCCCACGACCTCGACCCCGGTGACGCGGCGCCAGCCGTGGGCGGCGGCGACGACCTTGCCGGCGAGGATCTCGATCCCCGCCTCGAGCGCCTTCTCCGCGAGTGCGGCACGCGGCTCGGCGCGCACATCCACGATCGCGGCGACGGCGATGCCCGCGGCCTTGAGATCGAAAGCAGCGCCATAGGCGCTGTCGTTGGTGGTGAAGATCACGGCGCGCCGGCCGGGGCGCACGGCAAAACGGTTCACGTAGCTGCGCGCGGCGGAAGCCAGCATGACACCGGGAAGATCGTTGTTGGCGAAAACGAGCGGCCGCTCGATCGCCCCCGTCGCCAGCACGACCTGTTTCGCCCGCACCCTCCAATAGCGCTGACGCGGCCCCGCTGCCGCTGGGCCGAGATGGTCGCTCGCACGCTCGAGGATGGCGAGGAAGTTGTGATCGTAATAGCCGAAGACGCAGCTCCGGCGCAGGAGGCGCACCTCGGCGAGCCCGGCAAGCTCGCGCTCCGCCGCCGCCACCCACTCGAGTGCCGGCTTGCCCTCGATCGTCGCGCTCTGGCCGAGGAGCGCCCCACCCAACTCGCTCTGCTCGTCGGCGAGCAGCACGCGCGCACCGCTCCGCCCGGCGGCGAGGGCCGCCATCAGCCCGGCCGGACCGCCGCCCACGACGAGCACGTCGCAATGCGCGTTGCGGCGTTCGTAGCGCGCCGGGTCCGCCTCGCTCGGCGCCCGGCCCATCCCCGCCATCTTGCGGATGACATGCTCGGAAAAGCGCCAGACCGCGGGCGACCACATGAAGGTCTTGTAGTAGAAGCCGGCCGGCAGCAGAGGGGCCGCCAGACTGTTGAAGCTGCCGAGATCGATATCGAGGCTCGGCCAGCGGTTCTGGCTCTCGGCGACCAGCCCGTCGTAGAGCTCGATCTGGGTGGCGCGGAGGTTGGGCTCGCTCGCGCCTCGCTCGCCGAGCTGGACGAGCGCGTTGGGCTCCTCGGCACCGGCGGAGAAGACCCCGCGCGGGCGATGGTACTTGAAGCTGCGTGCGACCAGCTTGACGCCGTTGGCAAGGAGCGCCGAGGCGAGCGTGTCCCCGGCAAAGCCCGTGAGCCGGCGCCCGTCGAAGCGGAATTCGAGCGGCTTGCCGCGCTCGATGCGCCCACCGGTGGCCAGGCGTTCGGTTTGCCGCCTCATGCCCCTCCCCTCACGGCTCGAGCTTCGGCGCCGGCTCGTCCATCCGGTAGACGGCCTTGATTTCGTGGCTCACCGTGTCGCGCACGAGGTTGAACCAGCGCCGGCAGCCGTGGCGATGCAGCCACCGCTCGCGATGCCAGCCCTTGGGGTTGGCGCGCATATAAAGATAGTCGGCCCATTCGGCGTCGCTCCGCGCCGCGGGATCGCTCGGACGCGCGATGTGCCCCTCGCCGCCGCAGGCGAATTCGCTCTCCTCGCGCGGCCCGCACCAGGGACAGGGGATGAGATGCATGGTCAGCTCGCCTCGTGCCGTGTCGAAAGCAAAAAAAGAAAGGGATTCACCACGGAGAACACGGAGGGCACGGAGAAGATGGGGCGGAACCAAAAATGTGCCCCAATAGAAGCTCTGGCAATGCGCTTCGCGCGAAGCGCGGTCATCGAGTTGGCGTTTGTGCGATTTCGTGGATTTTCATTTTTTCTTCTCCGTGCCCTCCGTGTTCTCCGTGGTGAATCTAACGCAACTAATGCGCCACGCCGGCGGAGCCGTGCTCGTCGAGCAGCCGTCCCGTCTCGAAACGCTTCAGGGAAAAGGGGGCTGCGAGCGGATGAGGCTCGTCTTGCGCGATGGTGTGCGCAAAGACCATGCCCGAACCCGGGATCGACTTGAAACCGCCCGTCCCCCAGCCGCAGTTGAAGTAGAGCCCTGCGACCGGCGTTTTGCCAATGATCGGGCTCGCATCCGGGCAGATGTCGACGATGCCGGCCCATTGGCGCATCATCCTGAGGCGGCTCACGATCGGAAAGAGCTCCTTGAGAGCCGCAAGCTGGGCCTCGATGACGTGGAAGCTGCCGCGCTGGGAATAGGAATTGTAGCCGTCGATGCCGGCCCCCAGCACAAGCTCGCCGCGGTCGGACTGGCTGACGTAGACGTGCACGGCGCCCGACATGATCACGCGATGCAGCACGGGCTTGATCGGCTCGGTCACGAGCGCCTGCAGCGGATGGCTCTGGATCGGAAGGCGCAAGCCGGCCATGGCGGCGAGCACGCTCGCGTGGCCGGCCACCGCCACGCCGACCTTGCCGGCCTCGATGGTGCCGCGCGAGGTCTCGAGG
>DATJAC010000282.1:0-7006 GCA_035516655.1 Alphaproteobacteria bacterium
TATCGCACCCGCGAAACGCCCGACGGCGAGGCAGTCCCGCGCGGGCGCAGGGTCGCCGAGGCTTGACGATGTGCGGCCGATGGCCTAGGCGTGCGCGCTTGGCCCTTATGCGCATGCCGAGGCGTATGCGCTTGGCCCATATGCGCACGCCCAGGCGTGCGCGCTCGGCCGATGGGTCGATGGGCTGTGGGGTGACGCGCGCAGTGGCGCGAGACGTTGGACCGTGGTGGGGTGGACAATGACGAAGACTCCGAGTGGCTCGCTTTCCGCGCTCAAGGTCATCGACTTGAGCCGGGTGCTGGGCGGGCCCTATTGCACGCAAATCCTCGGCGACCACGGCGCCGACGTGATCAAGGTCGAGCCGCCAGGTGGGGACGAGACCCGCGGCTGGGGTCCGCCGTTCAAGGACGAAGCCGCCTCCTATTTCATCGGCGTCAACCGCAACAAGCGCGGCATCGTGCTGGATCTCACCCGTGCCGAAGGCCGTCAGGTCCTTCTGGCGCTGCTCGAGGATGCCGACGTCCTGGTCGAGAACTTCAAGACCGGGACCATGGAGAAATGGGGACTCGGCTACGTCGAGACGCTCAAGGAGCGCTTCCCGCGGCTCGTGCACTGCCGCATCTCGGGTTTCGGTGCCGACGGGCCGCTCGGCGGACGGCCCGGCTACGATGCCGTCGTCCAGGCGATGACCGGCCTCATGAGCATCAACGGCGAGGCCGAGCAGCCGCCACTCCGGCTTGGAGCACCCATCGTCGATCTCGGCACCGGCCTCTATGCCGTCGTCGGCATCCTCATGGCGCTCGCGGAGCGCGAGCGCTCGGGCCGCGGCCAGTTCGTCGAGGTGGCCCTCTATGACGCGGCCCTGGCGCTCCTCCACCCCCACGCGGCCAACTTCTTCCTTTCCGGCAAGGTGCCGCAGCGCACCGGCAATGCCCATCCCAACATCGCGCCCTACGACTCGTTTCCGACCCGGACCAAGGCGATCTTCCTCGCCGTCGGGAACGACCGCCAGTTCGCGCGAGTCACCGCGGCCCTTGGTCGTCCCGAGCTTGCCGAGGACGCGCGCTTTCGCACCAACAAGGAACGGAGCGCCAATCGCGCGGTCTTGCGCGCCGAATTGGAGGCGGCATTGGCCGGACTCGACGGCGAAGCGCTCGCCGAGCAGCTCCTCGCCGATGGCGTGCCGTGCGGGCCCGTGCGCGATGTGCCCGAAGCGCTGGAGCATCCGCATACGCTTCACCGGCGGATGGTGGTCGAGGCGGCGGGCTATCGCGGCACCGGCACGCCGATCAAGCTCTCGCGCACGCCGGGAGAATTGCGTCTGCTGCCGCCGGCCCTTGGCGAGGCGAGCCGCAGCGTGTTGGCGGAGGCCGGCTACGGCAGCGCCGAGATCGAGCGGCTGATCGCGGCAGGGGTGGTGCCGCTGCCCAAGGGCAAGCGTGCGGCGGAATAGAGTGCCGAGCGCCTCGCCTCGGCGCGCTACACGACCGAAGGCTCCGCGGCGGGTGCGAGCTCGCCCTGCCTCTTTTGCCCGATGCCGAGCACCATGAGCGAGGCCAAGAGACAGAAGGCGCCGGCGATCAGGAAGGCGGAGAGATAGTCGCCGAGATCGGTGCGGATGAGCCCGGCGCCGAAGGCGGCGGTCGCCGCCCCCAACTGGTGGCCGCAGAAGACCCAGCCGAAGACCACGCTGCCCCGCTCGCGTCCGAAGGCATCGACGGTGAGCCGCACCGTCGGCGGCACGGTCGCGACCCAATCGAGCCCGTAGAACACGGCGAAGAGGGAGAGGCCGTAGAACGACACATCGAAGGAGAACGGCAGATAGAGGAGCGACAGGCCGCGCAGGCCGTAATACCAGAAGAGCAGCATGCGATTGTTCCAGCGGTCGGAGAGCCAGCCGGAGAGGAGCGTGCCCACGAAATCGAAGGCGCCGATCACCGCAAGCAGCCCCGCTGCCTTCACCTCCGGGATGCCGTGATCGAAGCAGGCTGGGATGAGATGCGTGCCGATGAGCCCGTTGGTGCTGAGGCCGCAGATGAAGAAGGTGCCGAAGAGCAGCCAGAAATCGCGCGAGCGCGCGGCGATGAGAAGTGTGGAAACGGCGAGCTTCGCGGGATTGCCGCCGCCTTTGGCCGGTGCCTCCGCGATCCCGGCCTCGCCGAAGCGATTGATGCCGAGGTCGCGCGGGTGGTTGCGCATGAGAAGGGCTATGACCGGGAGAAGCAGGACCCCGAGCGCCACCACGCAAAGCGCCGCGACGCGCCAACCGTGGTCCTCGACGAGCTTCGCGAGTGCCGGCAGGAAGATGAGCTGGCCCGTGGCATTGCTCGCGGTCAAGATACCCATGGCGAGCCCGCGGCGCTGGGTGAACCAGCGGTTGACCACGGTGGCGCCGAGGGCGAGGGCCGTCATGCCGGTCCCGCTGCCGACGACGAAGCCCCACAGCAGAATGAGCTGCCACGCGCTCGTCATGAGCGTGGTCAGCGCCACCCCGGTCGAGACGAGGCCGACGGCGAACAGCATGGTGCGCCTGGCCCCCAACTGCTCGACCACGGCGGCGGCGAAGGGGCCGATCAGGCCGAAGAGGATGAGATTGATCGAGACCGCGGCCCCGATCGTAGCCCGGCTCCAACCGAACTCTTCCTGAAAGGGAACGATGAAGACGCCCGGGGTGGCGCGGGTTGCGGCCGCGATCAGGAGCGTCAGGAAAGTCACCCCGAGCACGATCCAGCCGTAGTGAATCCGGCCGTGGGCGAATCTGGCGACAGCGGACATCGGCGTTTCCCCAACCCCGTCCTGTTTGCCCCGGGAGAGCGCTCCGCCCTCGGATGGCCCTCGTCCCCGCAGAGAGTGCCGCTCAAGCTGGAGCGGCCTCGTCCGCAAGTCAATGCATGGCGGCCATGCGCGGCAGCTTGGGCGAGCCCCGCTTTCCCGCGGGCGCTTCCGGCGCCGAGCGACAAAATCCCGGCGATTACTGCCAAGGGTGCTGAGGCCCCGCTTACCGCGGCGCGCGCGTGGATGCCCGCAAGGTGAGGAGGACGCCAGCCAGGATGAGGGCGACGCTCAGCAGGATCTGAGGCGTCACGGTCTCGCCGAAGATGAGGGCCGAGAGCAGGAAGGCGATCACCGGCACGAGCATGACCGCCTGGCCGGCGGTCGCC
The DNA here is from genome assembly GCA_035516655.1 of Alphaproteobacteria bacterium. Taxonomy (GTDB): domain Bacteria; phylum Pseudomonadota; class Alphaproteobacteria; order JACZXZ01; family JACZXZ01; genus DASPPM01. Next base: position 3,162 of record DATJAC010000282.1, read on the forward strand.
GCCGAGATCTCCGTCAGCACCTTGGCCCAGCACCAGTAGGCGAGGCCGGTGCCGATCAGGCAGGTGTATACGAATGCGCTCAACAGCAGCGGCGTCCAATGGATGGGCCGGCCGCGCTCGAGAAGGAGGGCGAGGGCGCCGACCGGGAGGGCGGAGGCCAGGAGCTGCCAGAAAACCTGGGCCCAGAAGCCGCTCTGCCAGTGCCGCCGGCGATAGAGCACGGCGCCGAGCGCCCAGCCGAGGGCCGAGAGCAGGAGCATGAAATTGCCGAAGAGCACGTTGCCATTGCGCCAATCGACGAGGCGGGGATCGAAGAAGATCGCCAAGCCGATGAAGCCGACGAGGCCGCCCACGAGCTTGCCCCGATCCGCCCGCTCGCGCGCGAGCCAGATGCCGAAGAGGGTCGCCCAGAGGGGCATGGTATAGACGAGTACCGAGGCCCGGCCGGGCGGCACGAACAGGATGCCGAGCATGTTGAGCGTGAAGAGGCAGCCGATCTGGAGGAACCCCGTCCAGGCGAGGGCAGCGGCCTCGCCGCGCGCGGGCAGGAGCCGCTCGCCCTTGAGTGCGAGCAGGGCTCCGATCGTGGCGGCTGCACCCACGAGACGCAACGCCGCGAAGGAGATCGGGCCGATGTCCGGCAGCACCAGCTTCATGATGGGCCAGTTGCAGGCCCAGCACAGCACGACGAAGCCGAGGTAGCCGAGGGTAGCAAGCCGGGGCCGCGCGGGCGCTGGCAATCTCTCTCGGCGGCTCGGGCTCCCGTCCATGGCGCCGCCGAGCATAGCCGATCAGCCGCAGGCGGCGGCACTTATCTCGCGAGCGAAAAAAGAGGCCCGGGGATTGCCCGGGCCTCCGTCCCTTGCGCTCGAGCGCGGCAGGTTCAGGGCTGGTCGGCCACCAGCGGCTGGCCGCCGACCTCGTCCCAGATATTGACATGGTGGGTGGGCTCTCGAGACCCCGCGAGGCTTACCACGACCCCGATCGCCGCGATCCCCATGGGATAGAACAGGCCGCCGAGCGCGATACCCGTGAGGGCTGCGATCGACGCACCGGCGGCAGGCACGAGGCCACCGAAGACGCCATTGCCGATGTGATAGGGCAGCGACATCGAACTGTAGCGGATCTTGGCCGGAAACAGCTCGACGAGGAACGCCGCGATCGGTCCGTACACCATGGTGACCAGGATCACCAGATAGAACACCAGGATGGTTAGGACGACCGGGTTATCCTTGAAGGTGCCCAACCAGGTGAAGACGGGCCAGTAGGTCACCACGGCGAGCGCGAAGCCGAGGGTCATGATGTTGCGCCGGCCGATGCGGTCGGAGAGCGCCCCGAACACGATGAAGAACACCGCGCCGAGCGTGAGCGCGATCATCATGATGATATAGACGGTGACGTAGGGAATCTTCAGGACCGTCGTCATGTAGAAGAGCGCGTAGAACTGGCCCGTGTACCAGACCACCCCCTCGGGCGCCGTGAAGCCGAAGAGTGCGAGCAACATCAAGCCGATGTTCCGGCCGCTGGAATAGGTCTCCTTCACCGGATTCCTGGACGATTTGCCCTGGCTCTTGAGCCGGGCGTAGAGCGGGGACTCCGCGAGCTTGAGGCGGATATAGGCGGAGAGAAGGACCAGCACCGCCGAGAGCAGGAACGGAATGCGCCAGCCCCAGCTCGTGAAATCGGCGTCGCCCATCGACAGGCGGCAGATCAGGATCACGGCGAGCGCGAAAACGATGCCCATGGTCGCGGTGGTCTGGATCCAGCTCGTGTAGAAGCCGCGGCTGCGGTCGGGCGCGTGCTCGGCGATGTAGGTCGCAGCCCCGCCGTACTCGCCCCCGAGTGCGAGCCCCTGGATGACACGCATTGCCACGAGCAGGATCGGCGCCAGCGTGCCGAGCGTCTCGTAGCCCGGCAGCAGGCCGACGACGAAGGTCGCGGCACCCATCAGCAGCAGGGTCAGCATGAAGGTGAACTTGCGGCCGATCAGGTCGCCCAAATGCCCGAAGAGGATCGCGCCGAACGGCCGGACCAGGAATCCGGTCCAGAAGACGAACAGGCTGGCGATGAGTGCGACGTTCGGATTGAGTGCCGGCGAGAAGAAATGCCTGCTGAAGAACAAGGCGAGCACGCCGTAGAGATAGAAGTCGTACCACTCGATCAAGGTGCCGACCGACGAAGCGCTGATGACGAAGGGTAGGCTATAGGCCGGCTGGGCCGTCGCTCGTGCGGTTGCTGTCATGGACGTCTCCCCTCCTGATTGGGATGCGTTTATTTCTTTATGCCCGGGAGAGATCGCGGCTCCGGATCGCTGCCGGCAGGCCGAGAGCCTCCCCCCAGGCTCGTTTCGCGCTTGCGTGGAACCCGGTGCCGCCGACGCGCGAGGCGCGGCACGGTCTTCACTGCGGCGTCCGCCCCCGCCTCGTCACCTCGCCGACACTATCCACCATCCATCAAAAATGATAACAAAATCAAAGGGCGCTCTGACAGGAGCAACCATCGATGGTAGCATCGGCGCAAGGCCGTCGATATTCGACTTTCGGCTAAAGGGAGCAACGGCCCCGCCATCGCGAGCGCTTGCCGCGGCGCCACAAAAACCGGGGCTCGCGGGCCGGAAGCGCAGCCGCAGGCAGAGAGGGGACGCTCGCCCATCATGGCTCGCCACCAGAGACCTCCGCCCGCGGAGGGGGCCGGCGCGCTCGGCCCATGCCGCCTCGTGATCGCCGACGACCACCCGCTCTATCGCGACGCCTTGAGGCTCGCCATCGCCGAGCTCTTGCCGGAGGCCGAGGTCGCGGAGGCCGATTCCTTCGACAGCCTGCGCGCACGGCTCGAAGCGGCACCCGAGACCGATCTGGTGCTGCTCGATCTCAACATGCCGGGGAGCTCGGGCTTCTCGGGCTTGCTGTTCCTGCGCGCGCAGTACGCGGCGGTGCCGGTGGCGGTCATCTCCGCCAACGAGGCCCCGTCCGTGGTGCGCCGGGCCCTCGATCTCGGAGCCCTCGGCTACATACCCAAGTCCGCGACGGCCGCGGATATTCGCGCCGCCCTCACGGCCCTGCTCGCGGGCGAGACCTGGCTGCCGCCGGCCCTCGCACCGCGGGGGCATGCGGCAAGGGCCGATGCGGAGCTCGCGGCCCGACTCGCCAGCCTCACCCCCCAGCAGATCCGCGTTCTGATGATGCTGAGCGAGGGCTTGCTCAACAAGCAGGTCGCACATGCGCTCGGCGTCTCGGAGGCGACCGTCAAGGCTCACGTGTCCGCCATCCTGCAGAAGCTCAAGGTCGACAACCGCACCCAGGCGGTGATCCTGGCCAAGCGCCTGGCGGAAAATGCCGCCCCGTCCGGGGCCGAGCTTCTCGATCTCGCGGCCAGCGAGGGCGAGGCCGGCTGAGGCGTCTATTCGGCCGCCTGGCGTGCCGCGATGAGGCGCATGATGAGGGCGCGGAGGGCGGCGGGCTTGAGCGGCTTGCGCAGGACCGGAAGGGCCAGCGCCTGGGCGCGGGCGGCGAGATATTCCGAGCGGTCGGCGGTGATGAGGATGGCCGGGACTTCCGCACGGTAATGGCGGCGCAGCGCCGCGACGGAGGCAATGCCGTCCTCGCCGCTGTCGAGGTGGTAATCGACGACGAGGAGGTCCGGCGGCACCAGTGCGGGGGAGTCGAGTGCCAGGGCTGCGGCGAGTCCGCTTGCGGGCAGGATGCGGTAGGACCAGCCCTCGAGCAGGGCCGTGAGTCCGTCGAGGGCACTCGGCTCGTTGTCGATGCAAAGGACGGTGAGCCGCTCGCCGGCCGGGAGCGGTCGTGCGGGCTCGAGCACGGCAGCGAGCGGCAGTGCCGGCGCGG
>DATJAC010000283.1:0-4395 GCA_035516655.1 Alphaproteobacteria bacterium
GGACGGCTCGACCGCGAGGCCTGGTGGGCGCAGGGCGAGGCCTGCGAGGTGGTCGCCGCCTACGGCATCGATCCCGTACTCTTCATGGTGGGGGCGCAGAGCTTCGGTGCGGCCGAGTCGGAGCTCGACGTGGCGGGCGGCATCATGGGCCGGCCGATCGAGCTCACGCGCGCCGAGACGGTGAGCCTGCCGATCCCGGCCCACGCGGAGCTCGTGATCGAGGGTGTCCTGCAGCCGAACGACCTGGCGCTGGAGGGCCCGCTCGGCGAATTCACCGGCTATTACGGCAATGTGCGCGCGCCCCAGCCGGTGATCGAGGTGCGGGCCGTGCACGCGCGCCGCGCGCCCATCCTCACCGCAGCGTTGATGGCGAGCTATCCCTCCTGCGAGATCGGCGCCTATTACGCGATCATGCGCTCGGCGCGTGTGTGGGATGACCTCGAGCGCATCGGCGTGCCGGGAATTGCCGGCGTCTACGCCCAGCCCGCCGCGGCCTCGGGCTGGGGCATGGTCGTGGTGGCACTCAAGCAGCAATACGCCGGCCACGTCGCCCAGGTGCTGGCGCTGACCGCGCAATGCCCGGCCGCCGCCTACTACACCAAGTGGATCGTCGCCGTCGACGAGGACGTGGACCCGACGGACTTGACCCAGGTGCTGTGGGCGCTCTCGACGCGCTGCCACCCCTCCGAGGACATCGACATCCTGCGCAATACCTGGTCGACCGGCCTCGACCCCAGCCAGTATCCGCCCGAGGCGCGGCCTTACGGCTCGAAGGCGTTGATCAACGCCTGCAAACCGCATCGCTATCTCAAGGAATTCCCGCAGCGCACGCTGCTGCGCCGCTCGACCTACGAGAGGGTGCGGGGGCGCTGGCGCGAGCTTGGCCTCGAGGGCGAGGCGCCCGCGATCGGCGAGTTCCATCCGGAAGGCTGAGGTGGCGCGCGAGCCTGCACAGATGCCCAAGGCGACCGAACGCCTGGCACGCCACGTCGTCGACACTGTCTACGCCAGGCTCCCCGAGCCCGCCATCGCCGCGGCCAAGGCTTTCATCCTCGACACGCTCGGTGTCGCGGTGGCAGGCGCCGGTCTTCCCGCCGCAGCACGGCTCGCCCAAGCGGCGGCAGGATGGGGGGCGGGAAGCGAGGCGAGCGTCATCGGCACGAAGGTCCGCCTCCCCGCCCCTGCAGCTGCCTTCGTCAACGGCTACCAGATCCATTGTCAGGAATTCGACTGCCTGCACGAGGGTGCGGTCGTCCATCCCATGGCGACGGTGCTCGCCGCGAGCCTCGCCCACGCCGAGCGTAGCGGCGGGATTTCGGGCCGCGAGCTCATCCTTGCCGTCACGCTCGGCGTCGATGTCGCCGTCTCGCTCGGCCTTGCCGCGCGTGCCAGTTTGCGCTTCTTCCGTCCGGCCACCGCCGGCGCCTTCGGTGCCATGGCCGCCCTCGGCAAGCTCAAGCGCCTCGAGCTACCCGAGTTGGTGAACGGCTTCGGTCTCGTCCTCGCCCAGGTGAGCGGCACGATGCAGCCCCATGCCGAAGGCAAGGCGCTCTTGCCCGTGCAGATGGGCTTCAATGCGCGCAACGCCGTCGCCGCCGCCGATCTGGTCGCTGCGGGGCTCGACGGGCCGCAGGAGGTCTTCGAAGGACGCTTCGGCTATCTCGCGCTGTTCGAAGGCGACTATGAGCTCGAGCCGACCATGGCGGAGCTCGGCCGAGTCTGGCGCATCGCCGAGCTGAGCCACAAACCCTTCCCCTCCGGACGCGCCACGCACGGCGGGATCGATGCATTGCTGGCACTCAAGGCCCGACACGGCTTCGCGGCGGACGAGATCGAGCGCGTGACGATCACCGCGCCCCCGCTCGTCGTCCAGCTCGTCGGCCGCCCACTCGTGGCCGCACCCACGCCCAACTTCGCGCGGCTCTCGCTGCCTTATGTCGGAGCCGTGGCCCTCCTTCGCGGCGGCGTCGGGCTTGCGGATTTCAGCAGCGAACGGCTTGGCGACCCGGCCGTTCATGCGCTTGCCGCGCGCATTGCCGTGGTCGTCGAGGAAACGCCCAATAAGAACGCCCTCCTGCCTCAGCGCGTCGAGCTGCGCCTCAAGAGCGGTGCAAGTTTCACGCAATCGCTCGCCGCGGTCCTCGGCAGTCCGGCGAAGCCGCTGCCGCCGGAGGTGCTGCGCGCCAAGTTCGAGGCCTGCTGGCGGGCCGGCCCCGCGGGCCTCGCCTCGGCACGCGCGGCGCCGCTGATCGCCGCGGTCGAGGGCCTCGAGACGCTCACGGATGTGGCCGCGCTCGCAGCCCTCGCCACAGCTTGAGCGGCGGGCCCTCCGGGGCCGGCCCCTGCCGGGCGCTGGTGCTGACGCGGGTCCACGCTATATATATATAATAGTGCGAGACAACATCTGCGGCGGAGATGGATCGAGCGGCGGCCCGCGTCCGTAGGGCCGACGCATGCGCCCGACACCCGAGCGAAAGGCGACGAGCATGAAGAAACTCGCGATCGTCATTGTCGGCCTGATCGTCCTGCTCATAGCGGCGGTCTTCGTCGCCCCCAGCATCATCGACTTCAAGCCGTTGATCGCCTCGCGGGTCAAGGCGGCGACCGGGCGGGATCTCAAGATCGACGGCGCGCTCAAGCTCTCGCTGCTGCCGAGCCTCAGCGTGCAAGCTGCCGGTGTCCATCTCTCGAATGCCGCCGGAGCCAAGGCCGCCGAGATGGTCACGGTCGACGCGGTCGATCTCGAGGCCGAACTCTGGCCGCTCATCGGCGGGCGTTTCGTGATCGATTCCCTGACCGTCACCAATCCGACCGTCAACCTCGAGGTTGCCAAGGACGGCACGCCGAATTGGGCCTTCACGCCGCCGGGCCAAGCGGCAGCCAGCACTCCCCAAGAGCGAGCCGCAAGCGCAGCACCGCCCAATCTGAGCCTCGGCGACATCAAGGTGCAGGGTGGGCACGTCACCTATGTCGACGACACCACGGGCCAGACCATCGATGCGAAGAGCATCAATCTCGATGCCGCGATGGCGGCGATCTCGACCCCGCTCACGCTCAAGGGCCAGATGACGCTCAACGACGAGCCCGTGACGGCGGACTTAGCACTCGACTCGCTCGGCAAGCTGCAGCAGGGCCGGCAAGCCAAGGTCAAGCTCGCCGTGAATACCAAACAGCTCACCGCGGCGTTCGACGGTGCCGCGCAAGAAAAGCCCGTGCCGGGCCTCGACGGCACCTTCGATTTCAACGTCCCCTCGGTGGGGGCACTCCTCGCGTGGCTGCACCGCCCGCTCGAGAAGGCGCAGCCCGACCCGGGAGCGCTCAAGGTCCACGCCGTCTTCGCCTCCGATGGCGCCAAGTCCACCCTCAAGGAGGGCACGATCCAAGGTGGCGCCCTCAAGCTCAGTGCGAGCGGCAGCCTGGACGCGAGCGGGCCCGTCACGGCGGTCACGCTCAACGTCGACGGCGGGGTGCTCGACCTCGACCGCTACCTGCCCCCGCCCGGAAAGCCCGCGGCGGCAGCGACGTCGCACGCCGCGGCAGCGGCGCCCGCCAAAAGCGCGCCGGCCGTAGCGGCCGACCTGACCCAATTCGCCTCGACCCTGCGCAAGACCAACGCCGACATCAAGGTGACGCTCGCCGGCATCAAGGCGATGGGCTACGAGGTCGGCAAGGTCGCCTTGAGCGCAACCGACAAGGGCGGGGTCGTCGACGCCGAGCTCGGCGAGCTCGCCCTTTACGGCGGCAGCGCCAAGGGTACGGTCAAGCTCGACGCCAGCCACGACGCCCTCGGCGTCAATACCAGCATGAAGGTCGACCACATCACCGTGGACAAGCTGTCCGGGCTTGCGGGTGTGCCGGCATCTGGTGTGATCTCGGGCTCGCTCGACGCCGCGGCCCAGGGCAAGGATGCGACGGCCCTTCTCGCGAGCCTCAGCGGCAAGCTCGCCTTGGATTTGGGCGGCGTCAACGCCAAGGGAACGGCACTTCCGGCGATCTCGGGATTGAAGCTCGAGATCGATCTACCGGGCGGGGACAAGCAGCCTACCCTCAAAGCGAACCTGACCTATAACCGCGAGCAGGTGGAGGCGGACGCGACACTCGGGCCGCTTCAGAAGCTCATGGGCGGCGGCAAGTTCCCGGCCAAGTTGACGGTGAGCTCCCCGCTCGTCACCGTCGCCTACGACGGCAGCCTGCAACCCCCACCGGCACTCGCCCTCGACGGCACCTTCGACCTCGACGCACCCTCGGCCGGCAAGCTTGCGGCGTGGCTTGGCTATCCGCTCGATCCCAAGCAGCCCGATCCCGGACTGCTCAAGGTCCACGCCACGCTCGCGAGCGACGGCCCCAAGACCTCGCTCAAGGATGCCTCGATCACCGGCAAGGCGATCAAGGTCT
>DATJAC010000284.1:0-8753 GCA_035516655.1 Alphaproteobacteria bacterium
GAGATCATGGGCATCGGCCCCGTCGCGGCGAGCCGGAAGGCGCTCGCGCGCGCCGGCCTCGACATCAAGGACGTCGACATCATCGAGCTCAACGAGGCCTTCGCCTCCCAAGCGCTCGCCTGCATGCGCGATCTCGGCATGGACGCGGCCAAGGTCAACCTCGACGGCGGCGCCATAGCCCTCGGCCATCCCTTGGGGGCCTCGGGTGCGCGCATCACCGGCAAGGCGGCCCAGCTTCTGAAGCGCGAGGGCAAGCGCTATGCCCTCGCCACCATGTGCATCGGCGGCGGCCAGGGCATCGCCACCGTGCTGGAGGCCGTGCGATGAAGATCGAGCGCGCCGCGGTCGTGGGTGCCGGAGTGATGGGGAGTGCGATCGCAGCGCACATCGCCAACGCCGGCCTGCCGGTTCTCCTCCTCGACATCGTGCCGCCCGGCGCGAAGGAGCGCGACGCGCTGGCCGCGGGCGCGATCGAGCGCATGCTCAAGGCCGATCCGGCACCCTTCATGTCGAAGGCGGCAGCACGGCTGGTGACGGCGGGGAATCTCGAGGACGACCTCGGCAAGCTCGCGGACGTCGATTGGATCGTCGAGGCGGTGGTCGAGAATCTCGAGGTGAAACAGGCCCTCTATGCCAAGCTCGAGGGTGTGCGCAAGAAGGGTTCGGTCGTCTCCTCCAACACCTCGACCATCCCGCTCAAGAAGCTCGTAGAGGGCCTGCCCGACTCCTTCGCCGAGGCCTTCCTCATCACGCATTTCTTCAACCCGCCGCGCTACATGCGCCTCTTGGAGCTCGTAGCCGGCCCGCGCACGCGCAAGGCGACGGCGGACGCCATCCGCAGCTTCGCCGACGAGCGCCTCGGCAAGGGCGTGGTCGACTGCAAGGACACGCCCGGCTTCATCGCCAACCGCATCGGCACACTTTGGCTCCAGGTCGCGGTCGACGGCGCTTTCGCGATGGGGCTCTCGGTCGAGGAGGCGGATGCCGTGGTGGGCCGCCCCATGGGGGTGCCCAAGACGGGCGTCTTCGGCCTCATGGACCTCGTCGGCATCGACCTCATGCCGCACGTGGCGGCGAGCATGCTCGCCTCGCTTCCCCAGGGCGACATGTACCGCAGCGTCTTCAGGGAAATCCCGCTGGTTAAGAAGATGATCGCCGACGGCTATACCGGGCGCAAGGGCAAGGGGGGCTTCTATCGCCTCGCGCGCAAGGAGGGCGGCGAGCGGATCAAGGAGTCGATCGACCTCGCGAGCGGGAGCTACGCGCCGTCGAAGAAAGCCTCGCTCGAGAGCGTCGCCGCCGCACGCAAAGGCGGACTCAAGGCGCTCCTTGAGCATCCGGACAAGGGTGGGCAGTATGCCTGGCGCGTGTTGAGCCGCACGCTCGCCTATGCCGCCTCGTTGGTACCCGAGATCGCCGATACGATCCCCGCGGTCGATGAAGCGATGCGCCTCGGCTACGCCTGGCGCTACGGCCCCTTCGAGCTCATCGATCGGCTCGGCACCGCCTGGTTCGCGGAGAAGCTCAAAGCCGCGGGGATGACGGTACCCCCGCTCCTCGAGCGCGCGGCGGGCCGGCCCTTCTACAAGACCGAAGGCGGCAAGCTCCGCTACCTCGCGACCGACGGCGACTATGCGGAGCTCGTGCGCCCGGCGGGCGTGCTTCTCCTGGCGGACGTCAAACGCGGCGCGGCGCCGCTTCTGCGCAATGCCTCCGCCTCGCTCTGGGACATCGGCGATGGGGTCGTCTGCCTAGAGTTCCACAGCAAGATGAACGCCATGGACCCCGACATCCTCGACCTCATCCAGCGCGCGATGAAGCTGGTCAAGGAGAAGTACAAGGCCCTCGTCATTCACAACGAGGGCGACAACTTCTCGGTCGGCGCCAACGTGGGCCTCGTCCTCTTCGCCGCCAACGTGGGGCTTTGGCCGCTCATCGAGGACATGGTGGGGAAGGGCCAGGCGACCTACAAGGCGCTCAAATATGCACCCTTCCCGGTGGTGGCAGCACCCTCCGGCATGGCGTTGGGAGGCGGCTGCGAGATTGTCCTTCACGCGAGTGCCGTGCAGGCGCATGCCGAGACCTATATGGGACTCGTCGAGGTGGGGGTCGGTCTGGTCCCCGGCTGGGGCGGGTGCAAGGAAGTGATTACGCGCTGGCTCGCCAACCGCAAGCGGCCGCGCGGGCCGATGCCGGCGATCGGCAAGGCCTTCGAGATGATCGGCACCGCCCAGGTCGCGAAGTCCGCCTTCGAGGCAAGGGAGATGCTGCTCCTGCGCGAGAGCGACGGCATCACCATGAACCGCGACCGCCTGCTCGCCGACGCCAAGGCCCGAGCCCTCGAGCTCGCCAAGGACTTCAAGCCGCACGAGCCGCCCAAGGAGATCCGCCTCCCCGGGCGGACCGCAAGGGCCGCCCTCGGGCTCGCGGTCGAGAGCTTGCGCCGCGAGGGCAAGGCAACGCCCTACGATGTGAACGTGTCGACGGCGCTCGCCACCGTACTCTCGGGCGGGGACACCGACATCACCGATACGCTCAGCGAGGACGATCTCACCAAGCTCGAGCGCAGCGCGTTCATGACGCTCGTGCGCAGCGAAGGCACCCTCCGGCGCATCGAGCACATGCTCGAGACCGGCAAACCGCTGAGGAATTAGCCATGGCGACCTACAAGGCTCCCTTGCGGGAGATGCGCTTCGTGCTCCAGGAACTGCTCGCGGCCGAAGCGCTCACCGAGCTGCCGGGCTACGGCGAGGCGACGGCGGACGTGGTGGAGGCCATCCTCGAGGAGGCCGCGAAGCTCTCCGAGAACGAGCTCCTGCCGCTCAATCGCAGCGGAGACGAGGAAGGCTGCCATTACGAGAACGGCGTGGTGCGCACGCCCAAGGGCTTCAAGGAGGCCTACAAGCTCTTCGTCGACGGCGGCTGGCCTGCACTCTCCTGCGCCCCCCAATACGGCGGCCAGGGTCTGCCCAAGGTGGTGAGCCTTGCGGTCGAGGAGATGATCTGCTCCGCGAACGTCTCCTTCGGCATGTATCCGGGCTTGAGCGTGGGGGCTTATAACGCGATCGAGGCGAGTGCGAGCGAGGCGCTCAAGGCACAATATCTCCCCAAGCTCGCCTCGGGGGCCTGGGCGGGGACGATGTGCCTGACCGAGCCCCAATGCGGCACCGATCTCGGCCTCGTGCGCACGCGCGCCGAGCCCTTGGCCGACGGCAGCTATGGCATCACCGGCACCAAGATCTTCATCTCGGCAGGCGAGCACGACTTGACGGAGAACATCATCCATCTCGTGCTGGCGCGCCTGCCTGGAGCACCCGCCGGCACGCGCGGCATCAGCCTCTTCCTGGTGCCGCGCTCCCTGCCCAACGCGGACGGCACCCTCGGCATGCGGAACGCGGTGCGCTGCGGCTCGATCGAGCACAAGATGGGGATCAAGGCCTCCGCCACCTGCGTGATGAACTTCGATGCCGCCAAGGGCTGGCTCGTGGGCGAGCCCAACCACGGCATGCGCTGCATGTTCGTGATGATGAACGCGGCCCGCCTGGGCGTCGGCATCCAAGGCCTGGGGATCGCCGAGACCGCCTATCAGAGTGCGGTTGCCTACGCCAAGGAGCGGCGCGCCGGCCGCGCGCTCGGCGGGGCGCGAGAACCCGACGCACAGGCCGATCCGATCATCGTGCATCCCGACGTGCGGCGCATGCTCCTCACCATGCGCGCGCAAGTGGAGGCCGCACGGGCGCTGGCGTACTGGGTCGGCATCGAGGGCGACAAGGCGGCCAAGCACCCCGATCCCGCAGAGCGCGAGGCGGCCGACGATCTGGTGGCGCTCCTCACCCCCATCGTCAAGGCCTGCTTCACCGACATGGGCTTCGAGGCGGCGAACCTCGCGGTGCAGACCTACGGCGGGCACGGCTACATCCGCGAGAACGGCGTCGAGCAGCTGGTACGCGACGCGCGCATCACCCAGATCTACGAGGGGGCGAACGGCATCCAGGCGCTCGATCTCGTGGGCCGCAAGCTCGGCGCCCATGTCGGACGCTATTTGCGCCGCTTCTTCCACCCGGTCCTCGCCCTCATCGAGGCGCACCAGACGGATCCCCAGATGGGCGAGTTCGTGCTCCCCCTCGCCAAGGCCTTCGGGCGCCTGCAGCAGGCGACGGCCTGGCTCGCCGAGCAGGGCTTGCGCGATCCGGAGGAGGCGGGGGCGGCGGCGAGCGACTATCTGCGGCTCTTCGGCCTGGTGGCCCTCGCCTACATGTGGTGCCGCATGGCCAAGGCAGCCTTGGCCAAGCTCGCTGGCGGTGCCGGCGACGAGCACGCGTTCTACGAGGCCAAGCTGGCGACCGCGCGCTTCTTCATGGCGCGCCTGTTGCCGGAGGCGAACGCGCTTTTCGCGACCCTCATGGCCGGCAAGAAGCCCTTGATGGAGCTTGCCGAGGCGGCGTTCTGAAGGAGTGCCGTGGACGCCGCCCCTCAGGCTCCGGGCGCCTGCGTCAGCACATATTGTCCGTTGTAGAGGACGTGACCCCGGCCGACCACGGAGGGATCGGCGACGCCGCCCATCACCTGGAGAAGATCGCGCCGCACGAAGATATTGTCGCGAAAATATTGATGTTGCTCCCCGTCGCTTCTCGGATCGATCACCGAAGCGGTGCTGGCCGTCGCGACCTTGGCCGGGACGGATTGCGGATTGGCCGGCCCACCGGCGCCAAGTCGGGAAGGGTTTCCCATGACGTTGTGGCTGAACGCCAGCGGCACGTCGTAGTAGTTGCAGTAGACCGTGACGCGGTTGCACGCAGAGAGGATCGGCTGCAGCTTGACGCCCTGCGACAGCGCATCGTCGTCCTCGTCGGCAGCTAACAGCAGGACCTGGTCGAACATGGACGGGAGGTCCCCGCCGCCGGCGTGCAGGCTCTGCACGGCCCAGCGCAGCGCCCAATTCCCCATGCTGTGCGCGAGCATGTGGATGTTCTGCTGCGTCTTCTGTGCCGCGCCAATGGCACGGGCGTAGCCGGTCGCCTTTTGCATGGCGCGCCCCATCGCGTCGCCCGACAAACGGGCGCGGTTGCGCTCCTGTTCGTAGGTCTCGGGCGAGATCTCCTGGCCGAGCGACGGCCATGCAAACAGGAAGACGAGCAGCGGCGCTCCATAGGGCCCCTGGCCGTACCAGTTCTGCAACTGCGCGGCGCGGGCGAGCGATTGCCGAAACGTGTAGTCGTAACCGTGAATGTAGAAAAGCGCGTCCTGCCGGGTGCCGGCGACGGTCCGGTCGATCGCGGCGAACGCCCCGACCTCGGCGGCGGGGTCGCCGCCGCCGCTCTGCGGACCGACGACGATAGGCGAAATCGTCAGCCTGGCTTGGGCGCCGAGCGCATCGAGGACCTTGTCGGTGTCGTCGTCGGGCTCCGGCGTCAAATCGACACCCGGGAAGTCGGCCCGGCCGAAGCGAAGCGGATCGCCGGGCGTGGGTGCTGCGTCGCCGCCGTCGAAATCGGTCGGATTGGCCGGATCGTTGGGCTTGCGGTTGGTCGCAAAATAGACGGTCGCGTCTGCCATCCCCGCCTCCTTGCATTATCGTAATAATTGTATGTCTATGCAGGTTTTCCCGCAAGAGCACGCCTAGGCTGGACGCCGTGCCATTGCCTAAGCCGGCGCCCCTCATTATCGTTCCCCGCTCCCGCGGGCGGAGCCCGCGCGAAGGCCCGCGAGGCGGCGCAAAGAGGGGCAGGGATGGCGGAGCCCAAACGGCTCATCGTCGGGTTGAGCGGAGCGTCGGGGGTGATCTATGGCGCCCGCGCGCTCGAGCTCTTGAAGGGCAGCGGGATCGAGACCCATCTCGTGATGTCGCGCTCGGCCGAGGTGACGCTCGCCTACGAGACCAAGCTCAAGGTCAGGGACGTGCAGGCGCTGGCCGACGTGGTGCACCCCATCCACGACATCGCGGCGTCGATCTCGAGCGGCTCCTTCAAGACGCTCGGCATGCTCATCGCCCCCTGCTCGGTCCGCACGCTCTCCGAGATCGCCACGGGCGTGACCTCCACGCTTCTGACCCGCGCGGCCGACGTCGTGCTCAAGGAGCGGCGCCGGCTCGTGCTCATGTTGCGCGAGACCCCGCTCCACACCGGCCATCTGCGCACCATGACCATGGCCTCCGAGATGGGGGCGATCCTGGCCCCCCCCATCCCGGCCTTCTATTTCGGACCCAAGACGCTCGACGACATCATCAACCAGTCGATCGGCCGCGCGCTCGATCTTTTCGGCATCGAGCTCGGCATCGTCAAGCGCTGGGGCGAGCCTGCGGGCGGGGGCGGGGGGCGCGCCAAACGCGGCCGGCGCCGCAAGGATTAGCGCTGCTGCGGCCTTACGCAGTGACGGCACCGGTCGCCAAACCCGGTCCGTGCGCAACGGAGTTGAACTTCGCGGAATTATTGCGTTAAATCTCTCGGGGAACCGCCGGTCCTTGAGGGGGTAGGGGGGCGCCCGAGGAGCATTCAAGGAACGGACCTGCCACCATGGTGATGCGCCGAACAGTCCTGGCTTTGCCCGTCTGGGCCGGCTTGGGCACGCTTCTCGCCGCGAGCGTTGCCCGGGCCGAGGATTTGCCGGCCGAGGCGGCCGACTTCGTCGCGACCATGGTCCAGAATGCGTTCGCGATCCTCAAGGACAAGGCGCTCTCCCGGGACGAGAAGATAAAGCGCCTCACCGATCTCTATATCGAGGATTTCGACGCCCCCGCGATGGGCATCTTTGCGCTCGGTGTCTATGCCGGAAGGGTGCGCGGCGCTCAGCGCGCTGCTTATGTCGACACATTCAAGAACTATGTCATCCAGCATTACTTCTCGCGCCTGGAATTGGTGGGCGACGTCTTCTCGATGGGCAGCGCGAGGCCTGATGGCGACGGCATCGCCTGGGTGACGAGCGGGATCGGCTCGCGCGGCGATAAGCCGTACCGGGTGGAGTGGCGCGTGCGCAAAAGGGACGGCGCGCTCAAGATTTTCGATGTCATCCTCGAGGGCTCCAGCTTGCTGTGGATCCAGCGCGCCGACTTTGCCTCGGTCCTGGAGCGGAATAACGGCGACGTCGGCAAGCTGATTGAGCTCATGCGCATGCGCAAGGTCGGTCACGATACTCCGAACGACTAGCCGCGCGCCCGGCCGCTTCCGAAAGAGCCTCCCTATGCGCTGACGGCCATGTTGGCCGGCGGGCGCCTCCGCTGTTGCCGCCGAGCCGCGTCCGGGCTTTGATAGCCGTTGCCAAAACGAAAAGGCAGGGAGGGAGGGGCGCATGGCGCCAAGCCATATCAGCGATCTCGCTGAGATCATTGAGGATCTGGAGGCCCTCGGGCGGCTGGTGCGAATCCGCTCCGAGGTCGACCTCAAGCACGATCTCGCCGGGATCGCGGCAAAGCTCGAAGGCGGTCCGCGCGCCGTCCTCTTCGAGAGGGTCAAGGGCCATAGCGTCCCCGTCTTCACCGGGCTCTACTGGTCGCGCGGGCTCCTGGCCGCCCTCATGCGCCGTCCCGAGCGTACGCTCCCGCAATATGTCTCCGGCTGCATCGGCGCCTGGCAGAAGCGCCCGCGGCCACCCGTCATGGTCAAGCGCGGCTCCGTCCTCGAGGTCACCGAGAAAGCGGTCGACCTCGGCAGGCTGCCGATCCCGATCCACGCGCTCGAGGACGGCGGGCCCTATTTCGACGCCGGCGTGGTGATCGCCATCGATCCCGAAAACGGCGTGCGCAACGCCTCGATCCAGCGCTTCATGGTCGAGAACAAAACCACCCTCCACGTCAACATCGACGCCGGCCGGCATCTCGAGCTCTACCTCAACAAGGCGGCGGCGAGGGGCCAGGCACTCCCCTTCTCGCTCAACGTCGGCGTGGGGCCGGGCCTCCATTTCGCCGCTGCGACACCCGCCGAGGCGGCCCCCGCCGACACCGACGAGCTCGGCATCGCGAGCGAGTTCCACGGTGCCCCGCTCGAGCTCGTCGCGGGCAAGGTCCTACCCGTCCACATGGTGGCGAACGCCATGTATGCGCTCGAATGCGAGATGATCCCGGGCGAGCTCGGCGAGGAGGGGCCGTTCGCGGAAGTGACCAACTATTACGCCCGGCGCGCGCCGCGCCCGGTCGTCCACGTGCGCGCCATCCATCACCGTGCCGCCCCCGTCTTCCAGACCATCCTCTCGGGTGTCGAGGTGTGGAATTCGGTCGGGCTTCTCGGCGAGGCCAACGTGCTCGCCCTCCTCCAGCGCCAGGTGCCGGGGGTCACCGACGTCTACTTCAGCCACGGCGGCTGCGGCTTCTACCACGCCATCGTGCAGCTGGCGCAAAAGCGCGCGGGCTGGTCGAAGCAGGCGATCATGGCGGCCTTCGCTGCCTTCCCGCCGCTCAAGATGGTGACGATCGTCGACGACGACGTCGACATCAGGAACGCGAGCGACGTCGAGTGGGCGATGGCGACGCGGCTCGACCCCGAGCACGGCATCCTGCGCATCGAACGCGTGTTCGGGCATGGCCTCAATCCGAGCTTTCCCGACTACCTCGGCACCAAGGTCGGCTTCGACTGCTGCCGGCCCTTCCCCCGCACCCCCGACTACGACCGCGCTTCCTACAAACCCATGACGCTCGAGGGCCTCGACATGACGCTGCCGGAGATCAAGGAAGTTGCGCGGAAATCCGCTGCCTCGAAGCCGGGGAAGGAACCGCGCGCCTCTGGCGCGTCTGGCGGGAGTGCGATGTAGGGAGGAGCCCTCCC
>DATJAC010000285.1:0-19962 GCA_035516655.1 Alphaproteobacteria bacterium
GATTTCGTTCAGCTCAATTATTCCCTGGCCGATCGCGAGGCGGAGAAGCGCCTCCTCCCGCTCGCGGCCGAGGTCGGGGCTGCGGTGCTGACGGACCTGCCCTTGTCGCGGAGCCGGCTCTTCCGTGCCGTGCGCGGCAAGAGCCTGCCGGAATGGGCGAAGGCGTTCGACGCGGCGAGCTGGGCGCAGTTCTTCCTCAAATATCTCATCGGCAACCCGGCGGTCACGGCCGTGATCCCAGGTACCAGCAACCCCGAGCATATGGCGGACAATCTCGGGGCCGGGCGGGGCCGCCTCCCGGACGCAGCCGAGCGCAAGCGGATGGTCGAATTCATCGACTCACTCGGCTAGAAGCGGGCCCCTCGGCTGCATTCGTAACTTGGCCCCGGCACCCCGCGGCGATTTTCGCGGGTCACTCCGCCGCCTGCTTGTCGCGCCCCGGGCCGGCGGAGGGGACGAGCCACATGAGCCCGGTAATGACCGCGATGGTGGCGAGATAGACGGCGAGCTGCATCCCGCTCGGGGCGTCCGAGTAGCCGATGAGCGTATGAAGGAGGCGGCCCAGCACGCTGTCCTCGTGCAAGAGCCAGGCGCTGTGCCACACCGTCGCGGACATGAGCTCGATATAGCCGCCCTGCTGGAGGAAGGCGACGGCCTGGGCGGCAAGGCCGGCGGCAAGCAGCGTGATGAGGCCCGAGGTCACCGCGAAGAGGCGGTGCGTGGGGATCGTCAGCAGCCCGAAATAAAGCAGGGCCGAGACGCCGGCACCCCCGAGCACGCCGAGGAGCCCGCCGAGCGTCATCGCCGCTGCCGAGGTGCCGCCCGAGGCCGCGATGCCGTAGAGGAAGAGCACGATCTCCGAGCCCTCGCGCAGCACGGCGACGCCGACCACGACCGTAAGGGCAAGCGGAGGCCGCCGCCCGGCCGCGACTTCCGTACCCACGTTGCGCATGTCGCGGGCGATGGCGCGGCCGTGGCTCGACATCCAGACGTTGTGCCAGGTCAGCATGGCGACCGCGAGGAGGAGGATGCTCGCGTTGAAGAGCTCCTGGCCCGAGCCGGCAAAGAGCGAGGCGAGCTCGCCGGCGAAGGCCGCGACCAGGCAGGCGCCGGCCACCCCGGCGGCAATGCCGCAGGCGACCAGCGCACCCCGCCGCTCAACACCGCGCGTCGCCGCGAGCACGATGCCGACGATGAGGCCGGCCTCGATGATCTCGCGAAAAACGATGACGAGAGCGGCAAGCATGTTCCGTGCACCTACTCCGCGATCACCACGCCCTTGGCGCTGTCCTCGTGATACTCCCCCGTGAAGCGGTAGCGGCCCGGATCGAGCGGGCGCAGGCGTACGCTTCCCTTGGCGTGGCCGGCGATGACCTTCTCGACCTTGAGAGCCGAGGAATCGAACTCCTCGGCGGTCGCATCCCTATTCTCGATCTCCAGCACCGCAGGCTTCTTCGCCGGCACGTGGATCTCGCTCGGCGTGAAGCGGTGGTTCTCGATGACCACGCTGACTATCGTCGTGTCGTCGGCCCGGAGGGGGGCCGCGATGATGAGGCCGGCAACGAGTGCCAAGCCGGCGGCAAGGGCAGAACGGCCGAGCACAGCGCCGCGTCGATCGTGGTTTGGAAAGGTCATCTTTTCTTCTCCTCTTCTTCCCCGTGTCTCCGCTTCCGCAGCCGGCGCGCGGCACCCGGGCATCTCTTGCCTCTAGGCGGTTTCGAACAGGCGCTGGCCGACGAACTCGCCTTCCGCCATTCCGCCGGGAATGGCGAAGAGGCCGCCGCCGGTATGGGTGGCGAACTGGTTCATCATGTCCAGCTTCGACATGTTCTCGAAGATCTTGATGAAGCCGGTGCGCGGATCGCGCTGATAGGCCAAGAACAACAGGCCGGCGTCGTACTCCATTCCTTGGCGCCACGGCGGCCAGCGCTCGGCCGTGAAGTTCACGCCGTCGTTGTAGGAGTAGCCGCGCCGGAGGATCTGAGCGCCGCCGTTGCTTGCGGCCGTGGCCAGACGCACGTGCGCGGTCTCGGGAATGAGGGGATTGCCGTCCTTGTCCGTCGCCTCGAGATCGAGGGCATCGAACTCGCCGCTCTTGCCGAGGGGCGCGCCCGAGTATTTGTGGCGGCCCATGACCTCCTCCTGGAAGCCGACCTCCATGCCGTCCCAATGCTCGAGGGCGATGCGGATGCGGCGGACGACGAGGTAGCTGCCGGCCCGCATCCAGGCGGGTCCTTCGCGGCCGACCCATACGACCTCATCCAACGCCTGCGGGCGCTGGGTGCCGTCCTTGAAGCCCATCAGATTGCGCGGCGTGCCGCCGCCGGGCGGCGTGGAGCTGAAGCCGGTCTGCGCCCAGCGCATCTGGGCGGTCCCATAGGCGAGCCGCACCAATTGGCGCACGGCGTGGAAGGCCACTTGCGGATCGTCGGCTGAGGCCTGCAGCGAGAGATCGCCCCCTGTGTGGGCCGGCACCAACTGGTCGCCGTTGAAGCGGGGCAGGTCGACCAGGGCCTCGGGCCGGGATGCCGCCAAGCCGTAGCGGTCGTTTCCGTCCTTGACGAAGAGCCCGGCGCCGAAGCCGAAGGTGATGGTAAGCCGCGAGGGCGGCAGGCTCAGCGCGTCGCCCGAGTCACCCGCCGGCAGCGTGAGGTCCTCTCCGAGTGCGGCGGCGGTCTCTGCGCTCGTCATGCGCGCGGCGGCGGCGGTCCACGTTCCGAGCAGCTTCACCACCTCGTCGCGCCTGGCCGCGGTCAGGTCGAGGGCGGCGAAATAGGTGTGGCTCTGCGCGGCTGTTGCGATGCCGGATTGATGCTCACCCCAGAAGGGCTCGGCGGCACCTTTGCTCTCCTCGGCGGGCACGGCGGCTTTCGCCGCGGCGGGGGCCTCCTCGGCCGCGCGCGCGGCGAGGCCGGTCGTGCTCGCGGCGATCAGCCCGCCGGCCGCGGCGAGGAAGCCGCGGCGGGAAGGGCCCGATCCCTGGCGCGTGCCGCTCACCGGGCAAGAACGAGCGTGTTCACGTCGTCCTCCACATAATAGAACCCGTCGCCCGCAGGCGTCATGGCGATGCCGAAGAGATCGCCGCTTCCGGGTGGGGTCTGCGCCTTGTCGGTATCGATCCACTGGGCATAGAGCTGCTTGCCCGAGGCGGGGTCGATCTCGACCACCTGGCCGTTGAGCGCGTTGGTCACCAGGAGATGGCCGTTGGGTGCGAGCACCATCGCGAGCGGGCGGCGCATGAAGCCGTCCTTGGTGATCTCGCGGCCCTGGCCCGCACTCGTGGTCCGCGTCGTCGCATCGGCGATCGCCACCACGCGGTTGCCGATCGCATCGGAGACGTAGAGGGTGGCGTTGTCGCGGTCGAGGGCGAGGCCGGTCGGCCCGATCAGGAAGACCCCGGAATCGGCCTGAGCACCCAGGCCGTCTGCGATCACGGTCTCCTTGGTGATGACGGGCGGCTTGCCCTCCGGGATCGAGAGCTCGATGCGCAGCACGGTCGCTTGCTTCACGACCGGCGGCTCGCCGTCGGGAGCGCCTACGCCGAAGCCCGCGTTGCTCAGGAAAATCGTCGCGGTCGAGCCGTTGTCGATCGTCGCCATGTTGCCCCAAGGATCGTTGATGTTCTCGCCGGCAAAGGTGGCGGCAACCTTGCCCTGGGGATCGAGCACGACGAGACAGCCGGCACCCTTGGTGCGCGTGGTGCCGTCGTTGCTCGGCGTACTGCCCACGATCACCCAGCCGGTCTTGAGCATGGTCATGGCGGTGCTCAAGCCCACCCCGCCCGGGCAGCCGGGCAGATTACGCGGCAGCTTGGCGAAGAGAAACATCTTCTTCGTCGCCGGCCGGTAGACGACGATCGTCGTGCCGAGGCCTTGGAGGTTCGTCGAATCGTTGAAGTTGTCGACGAGCACGTCGTCTTTTTCGATCGCGCCGGCAGAGACCGGGGCCACGACGATGGCATAGGGGTTTTGGTCGCCGTTGTCGGGGACGCTCGAGGTGAGGGTGGTATGGCGGTGGACGGTCTCGAGAAAGCCCGCGGCATCCGCCGCCTGCGCGCGGTCGAGCGAGAGGGCTCCGGCCGCGCTCAGAAGCGCGAGCCCTACCATGCCTTGCCGTGCTCGGGGCCGCCGGATCGACGTCATCTCACTTGCTCCAGGACCAGCGGCAGCCAGGCCGCGCGTCGCAGTGCGGCGGCCGCCAAAGTTGCGAATGAGTTGCATTGTTATCATCTGCGCCAGTTCAGATCAAGTCGCAACATGCGGGGTCCCCCAGGCCTCAAAAAGTGACGGTCGTCCGTACCCCGACCACGGCCTCGTTGCGCACGCGCGCCGACGTCGCAGGGTTCTGGATACCGCCGCCGGGGTTGAAGACGTATTGCAGGTCGGGTTGCAGCTGCCACCAAGGGGCGAGCTGGTACTGGTACGTGAGCTCGACGAACTTCTCGCTGCTGCGCACCGGAAAGGCAGCGCCCGAGAAGAAGCCCGTGTCGCGGTCGCGCGCGCTCGCACGGCCGCTCACCTGGGCATAGCCGAAGCCGATCCCGGCCGTGTCGTTGTCGCGCCCCGGCAGCGGGTCCTTGAGCGTGAGCCCGGCATTGAGGCTGAGATCGATCAGGTTGCGATCGGCGGGGGCTCCCATCGGGCGCAGGAAGAAGCCGAGACTCTGCGGGCTGTCCGGGCTCGGACGCCAGATCATCTGGTCCATGACCGCATAGATGCTGAAGTTGCCGCGATGAAGGCGGGGAATGCCGTCGCTTGCGGGGTCGGCGAGCGAGAGCCCGGTGTCGTCGAAGCGCTGGTCGGCGAAATTCCCGCTGTCGTACCACATGCCGAGCTTGTAGGTGCCGGGCATGCCGAGCGCGCCGCCGCTGCCGGTATCCATCTCGCCGAGGCCGGGCTGATTGAGGGAGTACTGCGCTTCCGCGATCAGCAACGCGCCGTCGCCCAGACGGAAAGCGGTTCCCGAGGCGTCGCTCAGCTGCGGATCGCCAGCATGCGGTGTCGCCGGGTCGTCGTTGAAGACGCCGGCGAGGAGGCTGAGGGAGTCCGTCGGCTTCGCGCGCAGCCGCAGGCCCAGGGCCGAGAGCGGGTAGGCCGGGCCCCCGGCAAGCATGTCGGCGGACGGCACCATGGGCCAGCCGAACATGGTGTTGACGAAGAGGGCGGCATATTGGCTCACCATGAACTCCTGGTCGAGGCTCTGCTGCCCGAACTTCACGTCGGATGCGCCATCCCCGAAGCCCTGCTGATACCAGAGCTCCCAGAGCCGCGTGACGCGGTCGGCCTCGATGCCGCTCGCGGTCTGGAGCGTGCCGAGATTCTCGGCACTCAAGTTGCGGCCGTGAATCTGCAAGGCGCTGGCGTTGAAGAGGCCGTTCTCGACGCCGAAGAGTTTTTCGGGATCCAACTGCAGCGTCATCGTGGTGAGCCCGTCGTAGGTCGCTCCGCGCTTGAAGCCGCCGGTCGCGTTCCCGAGCACCTCGCTGATCTCCTGGAGATTGAAGGCGACGCCGAAGCTGCCGAGCCAGGGACGCAAGCCGAAGATATCGCCGAGCATGGTGGGCCTGCGCCAGAAGCCGGTCCAAAAGTCCTTCTCAGCCCCCGCATCGCTCGCCTGCAGCGGCGCGGCACTGGTCGGAGCCGTCTGCGCGGACGCGGGGGCCGGCCAAAGGCTGAGTGCGGCACAGCTGCCGCAGACGAGGAGGCTGAAGAGGGGTGCGCCTGACCGCACCTGCTTGCGCTTCGGTCGATTCCGCCGATCGCCTGCCGCCGCCGCTCCCCGTAAGAATTTCGCTACCATCAAGCTCCCACCTCGCTTGACGGTCCGCTCCTGTGCGGCTCGCAAGCTGCTGCGACGGCAATTCTCGGGCGGGGAGCTTAATGCAACTCAATCTCACTAGCAATAGGAATGCGAGGCGTTCGCATTGTAGCGGCAAACCGGGCTGCGGGGACTTTGCGGGGTCCCGTGCCCCAGCGAAGGGGAGAGGCAGCGATCCGACAGTGCTGTGGAGTAGGCGCCACGCCAACGGCGCGCGCGGAGGTGCCTAGATGGCAAGCCCGCGAAAGTCGTACGAGTCGCGGCCGGTCCTCGGCCTTCCCGGGTTAGCTCGGGCTGCTGCCGAGATGACCGGCGATCATGTTGAAGGTTGCTTCCAGATCGGTCCCGAGCAGCGTCACGGCGGCGATGATCGCGACGGCGATCAGGGCCGCGATGAGGCCATACTCGATGGCAGTCACGCCCCGCTTCGAGCGTAGCGCGAGTGCGAACACCGGCATTCTTTTGAGACTTTGCATGGCCAATTCCCCCTGGCGCCCCTGGCTAACTCGGTCGCATGCACTCGCTTCTCACCTCTACGGGGCTGCCGGCGATTATACGCGATTTTCGGCAATAGCCTGTGCATGATTGCGAAAGGGCCACTCGAAGGGCCGACCGGGCAGGCTACGACTCGCATTCGGCGCGGGGTGGCTGCATGGCAAGCCCGCGAAAACCATATGACTCGCCGCCGGTCCTCGGCATAAGGTTGTGCAGCGCGTCCCAAGCAACGCCCGGGTCCGATGGTCTCTCTGCCGCCGCGACAGCTTTTGACTCCGCTGATCGTGGCTTGCGCGCTCTTCATGGAGAACCTCGACTCGACGGTCCTGTCGACGGCTCTGCCGGCCATCGCGCGCTCGCTCGGCCAGAGCCCGATCAGGCTCAACCTCGCCATCACATCTTATCTCTTCAGCCTCGCGGTGTTCATTCCGGCGAGCGGTTGGGTCGCCGACCGCTTCGGCGCGCGCACGGTCTTCCGCGCCGCGATCCTCATCTTCACGGCGGGCTCGGTCCTCTGCGGCTTCAGCAACTCGCTCTTGGGCTTCGTGCTGGCGCGCATATTCCAGGGCATGGGCGGTGCCATGATGGTCCCGGTCGGCCGGCTCGCCATCCTGCGCGCCGTACCCAAGGCCGACCTCGTGCGCGCCCTCTCCTATCTCACCGTACCGGCACTCCTCGGGCCGGTCGCCGGGCCCCCGCTCGGCGGCTTCATCACGACCTACTTCTCATGGCGCTGGATCTTCTGGATCAACGTGCCGATCGGACTGCTCGGGATCGTGCTCGCGACCCTCTTCATCGCCGAGACGCGCGAAGAGGGGGTTGCACCCCTCGACGTGCCCGGCTTTGCACTCATTGGCATCGGCCTGACCGGCGTGGTCTTCGGCTTCGAAGCGGCCGGGCGCAATATTCTGCCGGCCTACATCGTGGTGGCGATGCTGGGCGTGGGGGCCGCGGCCCTCGCATTCTACGTCCGCCACGCGCGCCGGGCCTTCAATCCGATCATCGACTTGGCCCTCCTGCGCCTTCCCACCTTCCGCGCGAGCGTCTCCGGCACCTTTCTCTTTCGCGTGGGCATAGGGGCGATCCCCTTCCTGCTCCCCCTCATGCTCCAGGAAGGCTTCGGCCTCGATCCCTTCCATTCGGGCATGCTGACCTTTGCGTCGGCGGCGGGTGCCCTCACCATGAAGATCACCGCACGTCCCATCCTGCGGCATCTCGGCTTTCGGCCGGTGCTTATCGGCAATGCCCTCATCAGTGCCGTCTTCCTCGCCGCCTGCGGCCTCTTCCGCCCTGCAACGCCGGGCTGGATGATCTTGGCGGTGCTGCTCGCGGGCGGCTTCTTCCGCTCGCTGCAGTTCACCGCCATGAACGCCCTCGCCTATGCCGAGGTGCCGAGTGCGCGCATGAGCCGAGCCACGAGCTTCGCCAGCATGGTGCAGCAGCTCTCGGCCAGCGTGGGGGTGGGGATCGGAGCACTCGTGCTGCATCTCACCCTTCTCGCCCGCGGCGGCGACCATCTCACGAGCGGGGATTTCTGGCCGGCCTTCCTTGCGGTCGGCGCCATCTCGGCCCTCGCAGCCTTCGTCTTCCTGCCCCTTGCGGTCGACGCGGGGGCCGAGATGTCGGGCCGTCTGCCGGCACCGGCGAGCGCGCCCAAGATGACGCCGGCACCCGACGGCGACTGAGCGGGCGCTGCCCTTGCCTCGGGCTGACCGAAGCGGCAGAGTGACCGCTCCAGCCCCGAAGGCGATCGTCCCGCGGAAGGGCCTCGCATAAGCAAGGGAGTGCTCGCATGCCCCATGCGCTGACCGACGACGGCGTCAAGCTCTACTACGAGGAGGCGGGAAGCGGGGCTGCCGTCATCTTCGTGCACGAGTTTGCGGGCGACCATCGCAGCTGGGAGCCCCAGATGCGCTATTTCTCGCGCCGCTATCGCGCGATTACCTATGGCGCTCGCGGCTATCCGCCCTCGGACGTTCCGGAGAACGTGTCGAGCTATTCGCAAGCGCGCGCCGCCGACGACATAGCTTCGGTGCTCAAGCATCTCGGCATCGAGAAGGCCCATGTCGTCGGGCTCTCGATGGGCGGCTTCGCGACCCTTCACTTCGGCTTCCGCCACGCGCCGCTCGCCCGCTCGCTCGTGGTGGGCGGCTGCGGCTACGGGGCCGAGCCCGACCGGCGCGAGGTCTTCCGCGGCGAGTGCGAGGCGACCGCGAAGCTCCTCGACGAGAAGGGCAGCCCCACCTTTGCCGCCAAATACGCGCTCGGGGCCGCGCGCGTGCAATACCAGAACAAGGATCCGCGCGGCTGGCAGGAATTCGCGACCCAGCTCGCCGAGCATTCCGCCAAGGGCTCCGCCAACACCATGCGCGGCGTGCAATTGCAGCGGCCCTCGCTTTGGGAGCTCGTCGAGAGCATGAAGAAGCTCACCGTCCCCACTCTCATCATGACCGGCGACGAGGACGAGCCCTGCCTCGAGCCCGGCCTGCTGATGAAGCGCTCGATCGCGAGCTCGGGCCTGCTGGTCATCCCCAAGTCCGGCCACACCATCAATCTCGAAGAGCCGGAGGCCTTCAACCGGGCCGTCGCCGAATTCCTCCATGCCGTCGAGAACGGACGCTGGGGCTCGCGCGACCCGCGCTCGGTGACGAGCGGCGTGCTCGGCCTCAAATAGTGCGGGGCTTGGGCACGCTGCGAGGCGAACGCTCGAGGCCGACCCTCAGTGCGGAGGAGGGCCGGTCCAGGCGGCGCGCATGGCCGGGACGCCCGCGTCGTCTCTTCCGCGTGGCGTTGCGCACGCTCATCGCCTTTCTCCTCCTCCTCTTTGCCCTCATCCTGCTCTATCGCTGGGTGACCCCGCCCATAACGCCGCTCATGCTTTTGCGCTTTCCGGAAACCGGCCGGATCGACCGCCATAGCGTGCCGCTCACGGCCATATCGCGCGAGCTGCAATACGCGGTCATCGCCTCCGAGGACAACCGCTTCTGTCTGCATCGCGGCGTCGACTGGAACGCCGTCTCCGACGCGGTCGACGAGTACGAAACGGAGGGGCGCCTCAGGGGTGCGAGCACGATCACGATGCAGGTCGCGCGCAATCTCTTCCTCTGGCCCGGCGGAGGGGTGTTCCGCAAGGGGATCGAGGTCCCGCTTGCCTATGCCATCGATGCGCTGTGGCCGAAGCGCCGCATCATGGAGGTCTATCTCAACGTCATCGAGTGGGGGAACGGCATCTACGGGGCGGAGGCGGCGGCCGAGGCCTCCTTCGGCACGAGTGCCGCACGCCTCTCCCGCCGCGAGGCGGCCCTGATGGCGGCGGTGCTGCCGAACCCGCGCCGTTGGTCGCCCCAGCATCCCACCCCTTACATTGCCGAGCGCGCCGCTGCCATCGCCGGGCGCAGTGCCAAGCTCGAGGGGCTCTACCTCTGCCTGCGCTGACGCGGGCCGGGGGCTCGGGGCATGGCCCCCATGCGCGCAAATCGCTTGCCAGCCGCGCGCTGCCGCAGCCATATGCAGTGCCGCAGGAACAAGGGGCTCATTCGATGACCAGTCCGCTCTTCACGCCCTTCGAGCTCGGGCCCGTCAGCTGTGCCAACCGCGTCGTCGTGTCGCCCATGTGCCAATACAGTGCCGTCGACGGCAGTGCGAGCGATTGGCACCTCCAGCATCTCGGCAGCCTGGCCCTCTCGGGTGCCGGGCTTCTCATGATCGAGGCGAGTGCCGTCGAGCGCGACGGCCGCATCACCCATGGCTGCCTGGGCCTCTATTCCGATGCCAACGAAGCGGCCCTCGGCCGGGTACTCGAGCTCCTGCGCAACATCGGTTCCCATGCCAAAATCGGCATTCAGCTCGCGCACGCGGGCCGCAAAGGCTCGGCCCAGCGTCCGTGGGAAGGCGGCAAGGCGCTCACGCCCGAGACGGGCGCCTATCGGACGGTGGCACCTTCGGCATTGCCCTTCGACACGGGCTGGCACACGCCCGCGGCCCTCGATGCCGCCGGCATGGCGCGCATCAAGGATGCCTTCGTCGCCATGGCCAGGCGTGCCGACCGGCTCGGGATCGACGTCGCGGAGCTCCATGCAGCGCACGGCTATCTGCTGCAGGAATTCTTCTCTCCGCTCGCCAATCGGCGCGAGGACGCCTATGGCGGGGATCGCGAGGGCCGCATGCGCTTTCCCCTCGAGGTCGCCGCCGCGGTGCGCGAGGCGTGGCCGCGCGGGCGTGCCCTCGGTGCCCGTATCAGCGGCAGCGACTGGCTCGACGGCGGTGCCGACATCGACGATGCGGTGGCATTCGCCCGGCAGCTGAAGGCGCTCGGCTTCGACTATGTCTGCGTCTCGAGCGGGGGTGTCGTCCCCAGGGCGGTGCCCAAGGCGCTTCAGCCCGGCTATCAGGTCCCTTTCGCCGCGCGCGTGCGCGAAGAGGCCGGCATCGCGACGCGCGCCGTCGGCCTGATCGTCGATCCCCATCACGCCGAGGACATCATCGCCTCGGGACAGGCCGACATGGTGGCGCTGGCGCGCGGCTTCCTCGACGATCCGCGCTGGGTCTGGCACGCCGCTCAGGCGCTGGGGGTCGAGTTCGCGGTACCGCCTCAATACGCGCGTCTGCACCCCAAGATTTGGCCGGGTGCGGTGATCGCCCACCCCCGGGTCGCCGAGGCCAAGACGGCGGCGTTCGGCGATTGAGCGCTCGGCGGGGGGGCGTGCCGCAAAAGAAAATCCCGGCCGCGCGAAGGCGGGGCCGGGACCTATTAGGACATCGGGCCTGCACACCCCGCGTCTCGCTGGGGCATGCAGGCCCGCGTCAGACTAACGTTAGCGCTTCTTGCGCTTGGCGGTCTTTTTCGCCGGCTTCTTCTTCGCTGCCTTCTTCTTGGCTGCCATAGTGTTTCCCCTTTGCAATGACAAACCCGCCGCGAGGCGGACGGGCGAGACCACGATTGCGTGCTCGCCAAGTGCCGACACGCGGGCGCACGCAACATGCGTGCACTATTAGCATATGTTGTGGTTTATCGCCGTGTCAATACTTTATATAGTTGGGGATAACATTTTGACCATTTTTTGTTCGCGGAACCTCCCGACGACGCGCGCCGATCGCCGCCGCAGGCGGAGCGCTCGCGCGTCGGCGCGCAGCGCGCGTGCGCGCTCCCGCCGTCAGTGGATTGCAGAGATCGCATGACGTTCGTGAGCGGACGAAAGTACGCTCATGCGGCGCCTGCACGGCGACTGTCGCGGAGATTTGCCGCGGGATCGGCGAGCCTTCGAGGGTGCGCTCGGCATGCGGCCTCCGCGGCGCCGAAACGGCGTCCGCGGCTCCTGCGGGCGTCGTTTCCGCCTGTGAGTCGGAATTTCGGCACCTCGCGTCGCGACACGGGCTTGCTCCGCGCGCGAGACCCGAATGCAGCGCTTGCCGTCTTGCTGCAATGCCGCAATGATGCGCTTCACGAGCTGCGGCGCGCGCGGCGAGACGGACGACGCGGAGGCGCCCATGTCTTGCGGTAGCGCGATGAGGCCGAACGCTGCTGCGCCGGCGCCGCTCGTGCAAGAGGAAAGGGAAAGGTGCCGATGACGGCACGTCCTTCCGATGCCATTCCAGCCAGCTTCAGCCATCGCGAAACTCTGGTCATTCTCTCCGGCATCATGCTCGGCATGCTGCTCGCCGGGCTCGACCAGACCATCGTGGCGACCGCCCTGCCGACGATCGCGCGCGAGCTCGCGGGGGCCGAGCACATGTCCTGGGTGGTCTCGGCCTATCTCCTGACCTCCACCGCGGCGACGCCGATCTACGGCAAGCTCTCCGATCTCTATGGCCGCAAGGCCATGCTGCAGGCGGCCATCTCCTTCTTCCTCGCGGCCTCGGTGCTGTGCGCGCTCGCGGGCAGCATGACCCAGCTCATCGTCTTCCGGGCCCTCCAGGGCCTGGGCGGGGGCGGGCTCATCTCCATGGCGCATGCGACCATTGCCGACGTCATAGCACCGCGCGATCGGGGGCGCTATCAGGGCTATTTCAGCATCGTGTTCGCGGCCTCGAGTGTGGGCGGGCCGGTGCTGGGCGGCTTCTTCGCCGAGCACCTGACCTGGCGCTGGGTGTTCTGGATCAACCTGCCGATCGGCGTCGCCGCCATCCTCATTTCGAACAAGGCGCTCAAGAAGCTCGTCTCCCGGCGCACCCGGCGCGAGATCGATTACGGAGGGGCCGTGCTGCTGGTCGCCGCGGTGACGGCGCTCCTTCTCGTCACCAGTTGGGGCGGGGTCGAATTCCCCTGGCTCTCGGCCCCCATCCTCGGCCTGGCCGCAGCAGGGCTCCTCCTCCTCGTCGTCTTCGCCTTTCGCGAGCGCCTGGCGCGCGAGCCGATCCTGCCGCTGCGTCTCTTCGGGAACGCCATATTCACCTGCTCCAGCGTCTTCTCGTTCCTGACCTCGATGGCGATGTTCGGCGCCATCGTCTACCTGCCGCTCTTCATCCAGCTGGTCGGCGGCGACAGCGCCTCGCAATCCGGCCTGCTGCTCATCCCGCTCACCGGCGCCATCGTGGTCGGCGCCTACACCGCCGGACGGATCGTGAGCGCCACCGGACGTTACAAGCTCTTCCCCTGTTTCGGTCTCGCTTTTGCCAGCATCGCGCTCGCACTCCTGGCCCTCATGACGGCCAAGACGTCGCATCTCGAGATGTGCGCCTATATGGCGCTCTTCGGCCTCGGCGTCGGCTTCGTCATGCCGGTCGCGATCGTCTCCGTCCAGAACGCGATCGAGCTGCGCGACCTCGGCACGGGCACGGCCGCGGTCAACTTCTTCCGCTCGATGGGCGGGGCCTTCGGGGTCTCGCTCCTGGGTGCACTATTGCTCGCGCAGCTGGGCGCGCGCATTGCAAGCATTCCCGGCCACGAAGCGCTCGGCGCCAATGCGGCCCTCGACCTCCTGCACGGCGAGACGGGGGCCATGAGTGCCCTCTCGGCGGCAACGCACGCCCTCTTCGTGACGGAGCTCGAGCGCTCCTTCACGGTCCTCTTTGCGGTCGCCTGTGCGATCAGCGTGCTCGCCTTCATAGCAGCCCTTTTTCTCAAGGAGCTGCCGTTGCGCACCACCTCGGCCTTAGTCGCGGCGAGCAAGCTTCCGGAGTGAGGCGCGGGCGAGGCTGCCGAGCCCTACCCGCCCGCCACGCGCGCCTTGAGGGCGGCGAGATAAGTGGCGACGCGCCGGGCGTTCACACCGAAATCGCTGCGCCCGACCCGCGACTCCGAGCGCATGTCGACCTTCGTCCCCTGGCCTTCCGCGGCGATGCGGATGACCACATCGTCCTTGAAGCCGTACCAGAAGGTCGTGGCGGTCGCCTCGATGCGGCCTTCCGCAGGTACCGCCGCCACCACGTCCCAGCCGGCGTCCGTGGCCGTAGCCAGGGCGGCCTTGAAGACCTCCGCGGGCGGGGCCGCGAGGTGAAGGGGGACGATCTCGGGGTAGCCGTCGTGCTGCGCCTTCACGACCTCGGCCCCGCCGTAGGTCACGGGATTCTCCGCAGCCGCCCTGAGCGGGACCACGGCGACGAAGACCGGCGGGTTCTCGACATCGGTGGTGATGTCGTGGATGCGCGGCACACTCTGGCCGATGTGTCGGTAATAGACCGGGTAGGCGAAGCTCGCAAAGCCGAGGCAGAGGGCGACGAGTGCCGAGACGGTAATTGCGAACGAGCGCGCCCCCCGCGGCCAGACGAGAGCGGCGAGCGAGAGCACGGCACCCGCGGCCCCGCCATAGGCGGCATAGGTGAGGATGGCGAAGCCGCTGCGGAAGGGCCAGAGGCCGAGGCGCGACCCCAAGCCCGAGGCGACCGCGCCGAGCAATGCGGCGGCACTCAAGAGAAGAGCTGCGCGTGCCAAGGCCGCACGTGTGCCGGGGCGCTTGCGGGGGAGCAAAGACGGGCCGGGAGAGGGGACGGTCATCGCCGTGCGGCCTGTAGGCAATTCAACCTGCCGTGAGGGCCATATAGCCCGGTCGCAGCCGGACTATCAAGGCTGGCGCCGGCAGGGCGAGACGCAGGGCTCGACGGCGCTCGGGTTATGGGGGAGAGTCGAGGCCCGCCGGAGCGGGGGCAGGGACGGGGAGAGGGAGATGGCGCTGAGCGAGGCGACGAAGGCGAAGCGGCTCAACGAGCTCGGTGCCGCCGAGGCGGCGCGCCGGCTCGCGCGCGGCGAGATCACGGCCGCGGCCCTCGTCGAGGCTTGCCTCGCGCGCATCGCCGAGCGCGAGGCCATCGTCGGCGCCTGGCAGTTCCTTGACCGCGACGCGGCCCGTGCTGCAGCGCTGGAATGCGACCGCAAACGCGCACGCGGCCCGCTCGCCGGCGTGCCGGTCGCGATCAAGGACGTCTTCGACACGGCCGACATGCCGAGCGAGTACGGCTCGCCCATCTATGCGGGCCATCGTCCGGCGCGCGACGCGGCGGCCGTGGCCCGGCTGCGCCGGGCGGGGGCCGTCATTCTCGGCAAGACGGTCACCACCGAGTTCGCCTACTTCACCCCGGGCAAGACGCGCAACCCGCACGCTCCCGCCCATACCCCGGGCGGCTCCTCGAGCGGCTCGGCGGCCGCGGTCGCCGACTTCATGGCGCCGCTCGCCCTCGGGACGCAGACCGCAGGCTCGGTGATCCGGCCCGCCGCCTTCTGCGGCGTGGTCGGCTTCAAGCCGAGCCACGGCGCGATCGACATCGGCGGGGTCAAGCCCTTCGCTCCGTCGCTCGATACCGTCGGCGGCTTCGCGCGTGCGCTCGAGGACATCGAGCTCTTGCGCCGCGTGCTCACCGGTGCCGATCCCGCCTCGCCCGAGCTCGTTTCCGAGCGGCCCAAGCGGATCGGCCTTTGCCGCAGCGAATATTGGCCGAAGGCCGAGGCGGGAACGGCGGCGGCGATCGAGCGCGCCGTGCGCTGCTTCGGCGACAACGGCGTGGAGATCGCCGAGCTCGAGCTGCCCGACACCTGCCGCGGCCTCAACGAGGTGCAGCAGACGGTCATGGCCTTCGAGGCGCGGCTCTCGTATGGGGCGGAGTGGCGCGATCACCACGACCAGCTGAGCCCCAAGCTCGCCGAGCTCCTCGACGGCGCCCAAGGGATCCCGGAGCGGCATTACGAGGCCGCCTTGAGCCGAGCGGCCGCCGCGCGCGCGAGCCTCGAGCAACTCTTCGCGACGATGGACGCGATCCTGACCCCGAGTGCCGCCGGCGAGGCGCCCGCCGGCATGGCGACGGGCGATCCCGTCTTCAACCGCCAATGGACGCTGCTCCACCTGCCCTGCGTGACCTTGCCGGTGCTCAAGGGGGCGAGCGGACTGCCGCTCGGCGTCCAGCTCGTCGGCCGCTTCCAGCGCGACGAGGAGCTCCTCGCTCAAGCCCGCTGGCTCGAGGCGGAGCTGGCGTAGCCTACATCACCGCCCCAAGCTGCCAGGGGGCGAACTCGTCCTCGCCGAGGCCGAGGGCTTCGCTCTTGGTGCGCTCGCCCGAGGCGGTCTTGAGGATGAGCTCGAAGATGCGCTTGCCGCAGTCCGCGACCGTCTCGCTGCCGTCGACGATGGTGCCGCAGTTGACGTCCATGTCGTCGGTCATGCGCCGGTAGAGCGCCGAGTTGGTGGCGAGCTTGATCGAGGGGGCGGGCTTGCAGCCGTAGACCGAGCCGCGGCCGGTGGTGAAGCAGACGAGGTTGGCCCCGCCCGCGACCTGGCCCGTCGCCGAGACGGGATCGTAGCCGGGGGTATCCATGAACACGAAGCCCTTGGCCTCAACCGGCTCGGCGTAGCGGTAGACCTCGACGAGATTGCTCGTCCCCGCCTTGGCGGCAGCCCCGAGCGACTTCTCGAGGATGGTGGTGATGCCGCCGGCCTTGTTGCCGGGCGAGGGGTTGTGGTTCATCTCCCCGCCGTGCTTCGCGGTATAGCCCTCCCACCATTTCATCAAGCCGACGAGCTTCTCGCCCACCTCGCGGCTGACCGCGCGGCGCGTGAGGAGATGCTCGGCCCCATAGGTCTCCGGCGTCTCCGAGAGGATGACCGTGCCGCCGTGGCGCACGAGGAGGTCGGAGGCGGCCCCCAGGGCCGGGTTGGCCGAGATGCCCGAGTAGCCGTCGGAGCCGCCGCATTGCAGGCCGATGGTGATGTGCGCCGCAGGGACGGGCTCGCGGCGCACCTTGTTGGCCTCGCCCAGGAGCGCCTTGATGCGCGCCACCCCCTCGCGCACGGTCTTGGTGACCCCGCCCGTGTCCTGGATGGTCATGGTCTGAAGGAGTTCGCCCTCTTGCAGCCCTTCGGCGTTGAGGATGCCGCCCAGCTGATTGGCCTCGCAGCCGAGGCCGAGCATCAGCACGCCGAAGAAATTGGGATGGCGCGCGTAGCCGGCGATGGTGCGCCGCAGCGTATCCATGCCCTCGCCCTCGCTCGCCATCCCGCAGCCGGCCTTGTGGGTGAGGGCCACGACGCCGTCCACGTTCGGGTAGTCCGCGAGCAGCCCCTCGCCGGTGAAGGGGTTGGTGCGGAAGGCGTCCGCGATGTGTCGCGCCGTCCCCGCCGAGCAGTTGACCGAGGTGAGAATGCCGATGTAGTTGCGCGTGGCAACGCGGCCATCCTTGCGCACGATGCCCGCGAAGCTTGCCGGCTCGTTGAACGCCAGCGTCGGCTTGGCGCCGACGCCGTAGGCATAATCCCGCGCGAAGTCGCGCATGCCGCAATTGTGCGTGTGCACATGGGCCCCGGCGGCGATCGGCTCGAGGGCAAAGCCGATGATTTGGCCGTAGCGCAGGATGGCCTCGTCCTTGGCGATCCGCCGCACCGCGAGCTTGTGCCCCGACGGGACGTAGGCCCGCGCCGCCACCTCCTCGCCTGGGATGCTCTCGCCCGCCGCGATGTCGGTGCGCGCGATCACGACGTTGTCCGCGGGATTGAGGCGGATGGTCTGCGCCGCGGTCTCGGCCATGGGGTTGCCCTCGGATGATGGTGGACGTGTCCTCAGTATAGCCTCGCCCGCCCGGTTGGGAAGCGGGCGGCGGCGCTTGCCAAGGAGCGAAGCCGGCCTCTACCATCGCCCGCGGGCGAAAGGGACGCGGGGAGGGTCGAGCGTGAGCGGACGGCTCGAGGGCAAGCGGGCGCTGGTGACGGCCGCCGGGCAGGGGATCGGCCGGGCAACCGCCCTCGCCTTTGCGCGCGAAGGGGCGGCGGTCGCGGCGACCGACATCAACGACAAGGCCCTCGCGGGTTTGGCGCGGATCGAGGGCATGGCACGGCACCGGCTCGACGTCACCGATCGCACGGCCGTCGAGCGGCTCGCGGCCGAGCTCGGCCCGATCGACGTGCTCTTCAATTGCGCGGGCTACGTCCATCACGGCACCATCCTCGACACTTCCGAGGACGACTACGACTTCTCGATGCGGCTCAACGTCAAGTCGATGTACTACGTGATTAGCACCTTCCTTCCCGGCATGCTCGCGAAGGGCGGGGGCTCGATCATCAACGTGGCCTCGGTCGCCTCGTCCTTGCGCGGCATCGTCAACCGCTTCGTCTACGGCACGAGCAAGGCCGCGGTGATCGGACTCACCAAGTCGGTGGCGATCGACTACATCAGGCGCGGCATCCGCTGCAACGCGATCTGCCCGGGGACGGTCGCGAGCCCCTCGCTCGAGGACCGCATCAATGCCTTCGCCGATCCGGTCAAGGCGCGCCAGGACTTCATCGCGCGCCAGCCCCTCGGCCGGGTCGGGACGGCCGAGGAGATCGCGGCCCTTTGCGTCTATCTTGCCTCCGACGAGAGCAGCTACATGACCGGTACGGCGATCGCGATCGACGGCGGGATCACGCTCTGATGAGCGCTTGGCCGCGCGTCCGGCCGAACTCTGAGAGGGCGTCGTGACGGAGCGTGCCGCTCAAGCCGCGTTCGACGAACGCCACCGCATCGTGATCGTGGGCGGCGGTGCCGGCGGACTCGAGCTCGCGACCCGGCTCGGCGACCGCCTCGGACGGCGCGGCCGCGCGCAGGTGATCCTCATCGACAAGGCGCGCGCCCATCTTTGGAAGCCGCTCCTCCACGAGGTCGCGGCCGGCAGCATGGACATGGGTCACCACGAGCTCGACTACCTGGCCCAGGCGCATTGGCATCATTTCGGCTATCGCGTGGGCAAGATGGTCGGGCTCGACCGCCGGCGTCGCGAGGTGCAGGTCGCCCCTGTCCTCGACGAATCCGGGATCGAGGTCACGCCCAAGCGCGTCTTCGCCTACGATACGCTCGTCATCGCCGTCGGCAGCGTGAGCAACGACTTCGGCACCCCGGGGGTCGCGGACTACGCGATGGCCCTCGATACGCCGGAGGAGGCCAAGCGCTTCCATCGCCGGCTGGTCGATGCCTGCATCCGGGCGCACGCGCAAGCCGGGCCGATCCGGCCGGAGCAGCTGCGCATCGCCATCGTCGGTGCGGGAGCGACCGGGGTCGAACTCGCGGCCGAGCTCCACCGCACGACTCGCGAGCTCGTCGCCTACGGGCTCGATCGCATCGATCCCGAGAAGGACGTGCACATCCACGTCATCGAGGCGGCGGAGCGCATTCTTCCGGCCCTCCCCGAGCGCCTCTCGAAGGGGATCGAGGAGCTCCTGCGCGCGCTCGCGGTCGAGGTGCACACCGCGGCACGCGTGGCCGAAGTGAGCGCACAAGGCCTGCGGCTGGTGGGAGGGCAGCAGATCGCAGCCGAGCTCGTGGTGTGGGCCGCCGGAGTCAAGGCGCCGGAGGTGCTGGCGCATCTGGACGGGCTCGAGTGCAACCGGATCAACCAGCTCGTCGTGCGCCCCACGCTCGAGACCACGCGCGATTCGAACATCTTCGCCCTCGGCGACTGTGCTGCCTGCCCCTGGCTCGGCAATGCCGGCAACATACCCCCGCGCGCCCAGGCGGCCCACCAGGAGGCCTCGCATCTCGTGCGCATGCTCGAGCGCCGCCTGGCGGGCAAGCCGCTGCGTCCCTTCCGCTACCGTGACTTCGGCTCGCTCGTCTCGCTCGGCAAATACAGCACCATCGGCAATCTGATGGGGGCGCTGGTCGGCGGCAGCGTCCGAGTCGAAGGCACCTTCGCGCGCCTCATGTACCTCTCGCTC
The DNA here is from genome assembly GCA_035516655.1 of Alphaproteobacteria bacterium. GTDB lineage: Bacteria > Pseudomonadota > Alphaproteobacteria > JACZXZ01 > JACZXZ01 > DASPPM01. Next base: position 19,422 of record DATJAC010000285.1, read on the forward strand.
TACAAGATGCACGAGCTCGCCCTCCACGGCTTCGCCAAGGTGGCCCTCGATACCTTTGCACGCCTGATCACGCGCCGCACCGAGCCGATCGTGAAGCTGCACTGATGCGGCGCATGCGAGCTTCGGCAGCGGGTCAGTCGGGCCGCATCCTCATCCTTCGAGACGCGTCGCAAGCGCGACGCTCCTCAGGATGAGGATTCCGTATTCAGGGTTCCACCCCGGCGTACGCCGGGGAGCCTCCATAGGCGGCGTCTCGAAGGATGGGGCGAAACGGAACCACTAACCGAGACCGCCCGCTCTTCCATAAGACGCCGAATCGGGTCATAAGTTTGTGCGTCATCCGCCGGCGGATCGTAAGCTGCGGAAGCTACGCACGGCGCTACGGCATCTCGCCGGATTTCCGGTCACCGCTCTCGGGATCGCACGAACAAACGATGGCGACGCTGAACTCATGATGCCGAGCGAGAGCGAGAGCGGGCGCGTTAGGGTCGGCGCATGGCTCGGTTTCCTCGCCATGTGCCTCGGCATGTTCATGGCGATC
>DATJAC010000286.1:0-24237 GCA_035516655.1 Alphaproteobacteria bacterium
TGCCGGCCTCGGGGAACATCCTCGCGCGGGACTTCGGACCTCCCCGTCCGCACGCCAAGATGCGGGCGGAGCAAAACCATGCCGTGTGATGGCCGGGATTGGGCGAGCGCATCGTGATCAACCTTCCGAACCTGATAACGCTCGCGCGGCTCTTGGCCTCGCCACTCGCGGTCTATCTCATTCTCAACGAGGCATGGGTCGCCTCTTTCTGGATCTTCGTGGCGGCGGGTCTATCCGATGCGCTTGACGGTTTTCTCGCCAAGCGTTTCGACGCGCGCACCCTGGTCGGGGGCTATCTCGATCCGCTCGCCGACAAGGCACTCCTCGTCGGCGTCTTCGTGGTTCTGGGCTATCTCCATCACCTGCCGAATTGGCTTGTCATCCTCGTCGTGTTCCGCGATCTTTTGATCGTCGGGGGTGCCATTCTCATGCACACGCTGACCGGCAGCCTCAGGATGCGGCCGCTGATGATCAGCAAGATCAACACCGGGGCGCAGTTCGTGCTGCCGGCCTACGTGCTGGCGCAGCTCGGGCTCGGCGCCAATCGCGAGGGGATCGTGGTTGCCCTCATCTATATCGTCGCCGCGACGACGGTGCTCTCGGGGGCCGCCTATCTGGTGAGCTGGTCGCGCCGGACCGCGGACATCGAGAGTGCCGGATGAGCGCCCGCACGCCCGTCCGCGAGCTGCGCTTCTGGCTCGTCGGCCTCGCGGTCCTGGCCTTTGCTCTCTACCTGCTGCGCGGCGTGCTGCTGCCCTTCGTCGCCGGCATGGCGGTCGCCTACATGCTCGACCCCGTCGTCGACCGGCTGCAGCGCTGGGGCGCTTCGCGTACGTTTGCGACCGCCATCATCACCGCGGCCTTCGTTCTCCTCTCGGGGCTCCTCATCGTGCTCGTGGTTCCGGCTCTTCAGACCCAGATCGCGAACTTCGCCGTCCATCTGCCGCATTACCTCGACGTCGTGCGCGACAACTTCACGCTTTGGGTCCAGCGCATCGAGATGCGCATCGATCCCGCGGACGCGGAACGGCTGCGCAATGCCGCGGCCGAATTCTCCGGGAGCGTGGTGAGCTGGCTCGGCAACATGCTCTCGCATCTCTTGAGCGGCGGGTTGGCACTCGTCAATCTGCTTTCGCTCATCTTCATCACGCCGGTCGTCACCTTCTATCTGTTGCGCGACTGGCCGCGGCTCGTCACCCATGTCGACGGCTGGCTGCCGCGCGAGCATGCCGAGACCATCCGCTCGATCGTGCGCGAGATCGACGCCACGCTTGCCGGCTTCGCGCGCGGGCAGGCGATCGTCTGTCTCTTCCTCGGCGCCTTCTATTCGATCGGGCTGTCCCTTGTCGGCCTCGACTTCGGCCTCGTCGTCGGCATCGCGGCCGGGCTGTTCTCGGTCGTGCCTTTCGTGGGCACGATCGGCGGCTTTCTCGCGAGCGTCAGCCTGGCGTTCCTGCAATTCTCCGATTGGCGCTGGATCGCGGCCACGGCGGTCGTCTTTCTCATGGGCCATCTGATCGAATCGAATTTCCTCTCGCCCAAGCTGATCGGCGAGCGGGTCGGCCTGCATCCCGTGTGGATCATCTTTGCCCTGCTCGCGGGCGGGGCCTTGCTGGGCTTCGTCGGCGTGCTGCTGGCGATCCCGCTTGCCGCCTCGATCGGCGTGCTGGCGCGCTTCGGCATCAGGCGCTATCTGGCAAGTCCCTTTTACGAAGGGAGCGGGAGCGGGAACCCGCCCGACGGCGGGGTTGCGACGTGAGCGCGTCGCCCCAGCTCATCCTCGACCTCGGTCACCGGGCCGCCTACGGACGCGAGGATTTTCTCGTCGCCCCCTCCAATGCCGAGGCGGTGCTCTGGCTCGACGGCTGGCCCGACTGGCCGGCCGCGGCGCTCACCCTCCATGGACCGGCGGGCTGCGGCAAGAGCCATCTCGCCCAGGTCTGGCGCAAGCGCTCGGGAGCGCTTCTGTTGGCGCGGGAGGAGCTGGTTGTCGCCGGGCTCGGCGAGCGGCTCGGCACGCGGCGGAACGCCATCGTCGAGGATGCGGAGCGCGGGGTCGACGAAGAGGCTCTCCTCCATCTCCACAATCTGCTCGCCGAGGCGGGCGGACAGCTCCTCCTCACCTCGCGCACCCCACCCGCGCGCTGGCGCCTCGCCCTCGCCGATCTCAGGTCGCGCCTGCTCGCCGCACCCGCGGTCGCGGTGGAGGCACCCGACGACGCGCTCCTCTCGGCCCTTCTCGTCAAGCTCTTTGCCGATCGCCAGCTGCGCGTCGGTGCCGAGCTCATCGGCTTTCTGGTCCCCCGCATGGAGCGCTCCTTCGCGAGTGCCGCACGGCTGGTGGCAGGCCTCGACGCGGCGGCACTCGCGGCACAGCGGCCGCTGACGCTTCCGCTCGCGCGCTCGGTGCTCGAGACTTTGGCGGGCGAGGAAAACTAGCTCAAGCAAGGAGGACAGTCATGGATCTGGGAATCGCCGGCAAGAAGGCGATCGTCTGCGCGGCGAGCAAGGGGCTCGGCAGAGCCTGCGCCTTCTCGCTCGCGCGCGAGGGTGTCGAGGTCACCATCGCCGCGCGCACCAAGGACGTGCTCGAGGCAACCGCCGCCGACATCCGCGCCAAGACCGGCGCCAAGGTGCACGCCGTCGCCTGCGACGTCACGACCGAGGCGGGCCGGAGCACGGTGCTTAAGGCATGCCCCGCGCCTGACATCCTCGTCAACAATGCGGGCGGCCCGCCGCCGGGCGACTTCCGCGAATGGGGCGAGGCGGAGTGGCTCAAGGCGCTCAACAACAACATGGTCACCGCGATCCTCCTGATCAAAGCGAGTGTCGACGGCATGATCGCGCGGCGCTTCGGCCGCGTCGTCAACATCACATCGGCTGCGGTGAAACACCCGATCTGGAATCTCGGCCTCTCGAACGGTGCCCGCGCCGGATTGACCGGCTTCATCGCCGGACTCGCGCGCACCACGGGCAAGCACAACGTTACCATCAACAATCTGCTGCCGGGCCATTTCGAAACCGACCGCATGCGCGCCAACGTGCGCTTTCAGGCGGAAAAGCTCGGCCGCACCTTCGAGGAGCAGATGGCCCAGACCAAGGCCGCCAACCCCTCGGGGCGCGTCGGCGATCCGGCGGAATTCGGCGACGCCTGCGCCTATCTCTGCAGCGCCCAGGCCGGCTTCATCACCGGCCAGAACTTCCTCCTCGACGGCGGCGCCTATCCCGGCACGCTCTAAGCCCTTGAGCCCCCAGCATTGCTTCCATGGCGTGTGTCATAAATCTCTGTGCAGCCAAGAGGAGATTGTGCCGGTCGGGCTCCTCGGGTAGAGTCGGAATTGCCGGGCGGGCTTGAGTTTGGTGGGTGGTACGATCGAGGCAATGACGAGCGCGGGACTTGCAACCGCGCCGGAGCGGGGATGGCCGAGGAGATCGAACTCAAGCTCGCGGTGGCGCCGGAGCATGTCGAGCGCTTCCGGCGGAACCCGATTCTCCGCGCGCTCAAGGAGCGTCCGGCGTCGATCAAGCGTTTGGTCAGCACCTACTACGACACCCCGAAATTCGAGCTGAGACACAAGGCGGTCGCCTTGCGCGTGCGCCAGATCGGGCACGAGCGCATCCAGACGATCAAGTGCCAGGCGGCCCGCGGCAAAAGCCGCTTCGCACGCCAGGAATGGGAGCGCAACATCGAGGGCGATCGCCCCGATCTTTCCTCCCTCGATGATCCCGAGCTGCGCCGGCTGATGTCGCCCCATAGTGCCAAGGGCAAGCTCGCCCCCGTCTTCGTGACCGACGTGAAGCGCGAGATTTGGCCGTTGCGCCTCGGCACCAGCCAGATCGAGTGCGTCCTCGACGTCGGCGAGATCACCGCCAACGGCAAACGGGCACCCGTGTGCGAGGTCGAGCTCGAGCTCAAATCGGGCCGGCCCGCGCGGCTCTTCGAGCTGGCGCGCCGCCTGAACGCGGCCGTGCCGTTGCGCATCGAGCCCGCGAGCAAGGCCGAGCGGGGCTATAGCCTCGCCCTCGGTGCCGAGCCCGCACCGCGCAAGGCGGAGCCGGTACGGCTCGATTCCGCGATGAGCGTGCGCGAGGCACTCGGTGCGATCACGCGCGACTGCATCGTCCACATCGTGGGCAACGTGGATTGCGCCCACGCGGGCAAGGACCCCGAGGGCGTGCATCAGCTCCGCGTCGGCCTGCGCCGCTTGCGCGCAGCCTTCTCGGTTTTCGGCGATGCCATTCCGGAGCGCGAGCGCCGGGCCATTGCCGCGGCACTGCGCTGGCTCCAGCGCGAGCTGGGCCCGGCGCGCGAGTGGGACGTTTTCATCGACGATACGCTCAAGGCGCTCTCCAAGCGCGTGCCGGATGCCGAAGCGCTCAAGGCCTTGCATGCGGCGGCCGAAGCGGCGCGCGCCGTCGCCTACGAGCGGGCCCGCCGCGCCCTTGCGGACCGGCGCTACACGGATCTCCTGCTCCAGCTCGAGGCCTGGATCGATGGCGGCCGTGCGCGTGCCGCGCGCGGCACGGGGCCCGAAAATGGGAAAGCGGCCGCGGATCTGCTCGACCAGCCCGTGCTGTCCTTCTCGGCCGAAGTCCTGCGTGCCTGGCACGCACGGCTTCTCAAGCTGGGTGCACGGCATCGCAAGCTCGACGAGAAGGAGTTCCACAAGCTCAGAATCCGCGTCAAGAAGCAGCGTTACGCCATCGAATTCTTCCGCAATCTCTACACGGACAAGACCGCACGACGCTATATCGCGGCCCTCAAGGCGTTGCAGGATGTGCTCGGTACCGCCCATGACGCGCTCGTGGCCCATGCCCTCATCCCGCAGCTCGAGGAGAACGCCGCAGGGTCGGCCGAGCGTGCGCTCGGCCAGCTCGAGGGCTGGTGCCATGCCACCCTGCGCCACGACCGCAAGCGCCTCCACGGCCTCTGGCAGGCCTTCGCCAAGCTCAAGCCGTTTTGGAAAGCGCCCTGAGGAGCGGACGGCGGCGCGCGCATACCCTTGCCGCCAGCCGCAGCCGAAGGCAGCCGCCGGATACCCCCATCGGCTGCGTTTCGCGCGCAGGGGGCGGGCATGACGAGGGCTGAGCCCGGCATCCATCTCGCCATCGAGGAGCGTGCCCGAGGCAGGATCGCCCGCCTCGAGGTCGACCATCCCGGCAAGCTCAACGTCCTCAACCGAGCGCTCATGCAAGCGCTCGTCGAGAAGCTCGAGGCCTTGGCTGTCGACGAGACGCTGCGGGTGCTCGTGCTGAGCGGGCGAGGCGAAAGCGCCTTCATCGGCGGTGCCGATATCCGCGAGATGGCCATGCTCGACCCTGAGTCGGCGCGCGCGTTCATCACGCTCCTGCACCGGGTTTGCGCGGGCTTGCGCGCGCTGCCGGTGCCGGTGATCGCGCGCATCCGCGGCTGGGCACTCGGTGCGGGGCTCGAGGTCGCGGCCGCCTGCGATCTACGCATGGCAGCCGAAGATGCCCGCTTCGGCATGCCGGAGGTGAAGGTCGGCATTCCCTCGGTGATCGAGGCGGCCCTCTTGCCTCCGCTCATCGGCTGGGGTCGCACGCGCCGGCTGCTGCTGACCGGCGAGACGATCGACGCGCGCGCGGCCGAACGCTGGGGCCTCGTCGAGCGCGTGGCGGCGGCGGACGAGCTCGATGCCGCGATCGAGGACTGGATCGCGGCGATCCTCGGCTGCGGCCCGCAGGCCATCCGCCGGCAAAAAGCGCTGATGCGCGAATGGGAGGAGTTGACGCCCGCGCGCGCGATCGAGCGCGGCATCGCCGCCTTCGCGGATGCCTTCCGCGGCGACGAGCCGCGACAGCGCATGGCCGATTTCCTTACCGCCGCCGCGGCGCGGCGACAGGGGCGGAACCCGCCGAGCTAGAGCATGCTCTGCTCTGCCGGAAGCATTTCTCTAATCGTCACCCTCGGGCTTGATGCGCTAATCGCTCTCCTCGTCCTTGGGACTCCAAAGAAAGACGAGTTCCGCCGACGCGGACGCAAGCTCGCTCCAGCGTTTGCCCGGAAAGCGGAGCTCGGCCAGGCCCGCGGTCGGAAATTTCTCGGCGAGGCGGGCGAGATCGGCCTCCTTGCCGCGCCCGGCCAGCAGCAGGGCAAGGCGCTGGAGGCCCGGATTATGGCCGATGAGCAGCACCGATTGGAAACCGTCGTCGAGCGCCTTGAGGCGTGCCAGAAGCTTGGCCGCACTCGCGAGATAGAGCCGCTTCTCGAGTATCATCGCGGGCTCGCCCGGAAGTTGCGGGGCGACGCGGCGCAGCGTCTCGGCGGTACGCACGGCACTCGAGACGAGCACTACGTCGGGGGCTGCTTTGCGGCGGCGCAGCACCGCCTTGACGGCACTGCAGGCGCGTCTGCCGCGGGGGGAGAGCGGGCGCGCGAAATCGGCCGCTCCCGGCTGGTTCCAACTCGATTTGGCGTGACGCAGAAGGGTGATCGTCCTCATGCGCGGCTCTCTTGCGGGCGGGCGGCGGCCCCGATGGCGAGGCCCTCGCAAGCTCTGTCATGACACGGCAACGCGCTCCGTGTAGTATTTTATACCATATCTCTGCCGGGGCGTCCGGGCGGAGCGAGGTTCGCGGAAGGCCCGTGCCGCGCCACGCCGCGGGCGGCAGGAGGAGCAAAAGTGCCCGACCAGACGCGTGCGTCCGCCACGAGCATCGACGCCGGTTCGCCCGAGCGCCTCATCAATCGCGAGCTCTCGTGGCTCGCGTTCAACGAACGCGTCCTCTCCGAGGCGGAGAACCCCAACCATCCGCTGCTCGAGCGTCTGCGCTTTCTCTCGATCTCGGCGAGCAACCTCGACGAGTTCTACATGGTGCGCGTCGCTGGCCTCAAGGCGCAGGTCGCGGCGGGCGTGGTCACGCCGAGCGACGACGGGCGCACGCCCGCCGAGCAGCTCGACGCCATCAACAAGCGCGCGGGCGAGCTCGTGCAGCACCAGCAGAAGCATTGGCGCACGCTGCGCGATCTTCTGCGCGCGAGCGATCTCTCCGTGGTCGAGCCGGCGGAGCTCACGGAAAAGGAGCGCGGCTGGGCCGACGGCTATTTCATGGAGCACGTCTTTCCGGTCTTAACGCCGCTTGCGGTCGATCCCGCGCATCCCTTTCCCTTCATCCCCAACCTCGGCTTCGCGATCGCGCTCTCGCTCCTGCGTGCCGAGGACGGCAAGGCGATGAGCGCCTTGGTCCCCATGGCGAGCCAGCTCGACCGTTTCATCCGCCTGCCCGGAAAGGCCTTCCGTTACCTGCCGATCGAAGCGCTCGTGGGGCTCTTCCTCGACCGGCTCTTCCCCGGCTTCGAGGTCCTGGGCCAGGGCCTTTTCCGCGTGCTCCGCGACAGCGAGGTCGAGATCGAGGAGGAGGCCGAGGATCTGGTGCGCGTCTTCGAGTCCGCACTCAAGCGCCGCCGCCGCGGCAACGTCATCCATCTCGTCGTGAACAAGAGCATGCCGCAGGAGCTCAAGCGCTTCGTCATCGACGAGTTTCATGTGGCGCCGAGCGACATCTTCGAGATCGACGGTCTCCTGGGCCTCGAAGCGACCAAGGAGCTTATCGTGCCGGAGCGGCTCGACCTTCTCTTCCCGCCCTACAATCCGCGCTTTCCCGAGCGCATTCGCGACTTCGGCGGCGATTGCTTCGCGGCGATCCGCGACAAGGACATCATCGTCCACCATCCCTACGAGAGCTTCGACGTGGTGGTGCAGTTCGTGCACCAGGCGGCACAGGATCCGGCCGTGGTCGCGATCAAGCAGACGCTCTATCGCACGAGCGATGATTCGCCCATCGTACAGGCGCTCATCCAGGCGGCGGAGGCGGGCAAGTCCGTGACTGCCGTGGTCGAGCTCAAGGCGCGCTTCGACGAGGCGGCGAACATCCGCTGGGCGCGCGACCTCGAGCGCTCGGGGGCCCAGGTCATCTACGGCTTCATCGACCTCAAGACCCACGCCAAGGTCTCCCTCGTGGTGCGGCGCGAGGGCAAATCCTTGCGCTCCTACGTGCATTTCGGCACGGGCAACTACCACCCGGTGACCGCCAAGATCTACACCGACCTCTCCTTCTTCACCTGTGCGCCTGCCCTCTGTCACGACGCCTCGCAGCTCTTCAATTACATGACCGGCTATGCGCGGCCGAAGCGGCCCGAGAAGATCGCGATCTCGCCGATCAATCTGCGCGAAACGCTGGTCGGGCTGATCGAGGCGGAAATCGCGCACGCCAAGAAAGGTCGTCCGGCCCAGATCTGGGCGAAGCTCAACTCGCTCGTCGACGCGCAGATCATCGATTTGCTCTATCGCGCCTCCCAGGCGGGCGTGCAGATCGACCTCGTCGTGCGCGGCATCTGCTGCCTGCGACCCGGCGTTGCCGGGCTCTCGGACAACATCCGGGTCAAGAGCATCGTCGGGCGCTTCCTCGAGCACGGGCGCATCGTCTCCTTCGGCAACGGCTCGGCCCTGCCCTCGCCCAATGCGAAAGTGTTCATCTCCTCGGCCGACTGGATGCCGCGCAACCTCGACCGCCGGGTCGAGACCCTCGTCCCCATCGAGAATCCCACCGTGCACGAGCAGGTCCTCAACCAGATCATGGTCGCCAATCTCAAGGACGTGGCGCAGAGCTGGTCGCTCGGACCGGACGGCACCTACACGCGGCTGCCGGCGGGCAAGGGTGCGTTCAGCGCCCACACCTTCTTCATGACCAACCCGAGCCTTTCCGGACGCGGCAGTGCCCTCAAGAAATGGAAGCCGGCGCCGGTCCCGCGGCTCGTCTCGACGCAAGCCTGAGGCATGGCGAGGAGCACGCGCCCCGGTGCGGCTGCCCCTGCTGCAAAGGGCACCGGCATCGGGGTCATCGACGTCGGCTCCAACTCCATCCGCCTCGTCGTCTATGAGCGGCTCGTTCGCGCACCCTGGATCGTCTTCAACGAGCGCGTGCTGTGCGGGCTCGGGCGCGGACTCGAGCGCACCGGCAAGCTGAACGCGGACGGCCGCAAGCGTGCGCTCGAGAACCTCGGGCGCTTCGCGCTCATCGCGGGCGAGATGGGGGTGCGTCGGCTCGATATATTGGCCACGGCGGCGGTGCGCGACGCGAGCGATGGTCCCGAATTCGTCGTCGAGGCCGAGCGGCGCTTGAAGGCGCCGATCCGCGTGCTTTCCGGCCGCGACGAGGCGCGGCTCTCGGCCCTCGGCGTGCTTGCCGGCATGCCCCAGGCGCACGGCATCATGGGCGATCTCGGCGGCGGCAGCCTGGAACTCGTCGTCCTCGACAAGGGTGCGATCGGCGAGCAGGCAACCCTTCCCCTCGGCCCGCTCCGTCTCATGGAGATCGAGGAGAGCGAGCCCAAGCGCGCGCGGCCCATGGTCGACGCGGCCCTGGGCAGGCTCGGCTGGCTCGCCGCCCCGGGCGAGCGCAGCTTCTACGCCGTCGGCGGCGCCTGGCGCGCGATCGCCCGGATCCACATCGAGCAGTCGCGCTATCCGCTCCACGTCATCCACCACTACAAGGTCGCGCGCGAGGAGCTCATCGATTTCTGCCGCCTCATCACCGGCCTGAGCCGGAAGTCGCTCGAGGGCATGACCTCGTCCGTATCGCGCAAGCGCCTCGAGACGCTGCCGCACGCTGCCCTCGTGCTCTGGCGCGTCGTGCGTACGGCGGGGCCGAAGGAGGTCATCTTCTCCGCCCAGGGCATCCGCGAAGGCCAGATGTTCAGCCTGCTGAGCGAGGCGGCCAAGCGCGAGGATCCGCTCATCAGTGCTGCTGAGGGGCTGGCGCGGGCCGATCGGCGCTTCGAGCCGCTGGGCGAGGAGCTCTTTCGCTGGATGTCGCCGCTTTTTGCGAACGAGGATGCGGCCAAGGCCCGGCTGCGCAAGGCGGCCTGCTATCTGAGCGACGTGGCCTGGCGCGAGCATCCCGACTATCGCGCCGAGCACGGTTGCTTGCGCATCCTGCGCCTGCCGATCGCCGGCCTTGATCACGCGAGCCGCGGCTTCCTCGCCCTCGCCATTTACGTGCGCTATGCCGGCCGCACGATCGGCGAGGAGGCGGCGCGGGCGCGCATCCTGCTCGATGAGGAGCGTGCCGAGCAGGCGATCCGCATCGGCTTGGCGCTCAGGGTCGGCATCGCCGCCTCGGGCGGCGTGGCCGCCCTCCTGCGCCGCACCTCGCTCCGCCTCGAGGGCGAGCGCTTGAATCTCGCATTGCCCGGCAAGGCCGCGGCACTCGAGGGCGAGCAGATGGAGCGCCGCCTGGAAGCCCTCGCCGAGGCCTTCGGGCGCCGCGCGAGTGTGGCTACGTCCGGCGCGCGATGAGCTTGAGGGTCTTGCCCTCCAGCCCGAGGCTCAACTCGCCGCGCTTGAGCTTGAGGGCGGCCTCGCCGAAGACCTCGCGGCGCCAGCCTCTGAGGGCGCGGACGGCGGCATCGTCATCGGCCGCGATGAGCTCGATGTCGGCCGACGAGGCGACCAGCTTCGCGGCGACGTTATGCACGTCGCACTGCATCTTGAGCAGCACCTTCAAGAGCTCGACCACGGCACCCATATCGCGCGGCAGCTCGACCCGCGGCGGCGGGGCGGGCCATGCGGTCTCGGGGAGCGCCAGGGCCTGGGCCACGGTGGCGAGGATCGCCTCGCCCATGCGGCCCTCGGCGAAGCCGCGCGAGAGCCCGCGCGTGCGCGCGAGCTCGTCCGCGTTCGCCGGGTGGTGGGCCGCGATCTCGGTCAAGGCCTCGTCGCGCAAGACGCGGTTGCGCGGGAGGTTGCGCCGCTGCGCCTCGGTCTCGCGCCACGCGGCAAGCGCCTTGAGGACCACGAGGAAGCGCCCGCTCGTGCTGCGCGGCTTGAGGCGCAGCCAGGCGTCCTCGGGGGCGGTGCTGTAGGTCGCGGGATCGGCGAGCACCGCCATCTCCTCTTCGAGCCATGCGGCACGTCCGGAGTGCTCGAGGCGGCGACTGAGCTTCTCGTAGACCGTGCGCAGGTGGGTCACGTCGGAGATCGCGTATTTGGTCTGGCGCTCGGTGAGCGGCCGCAGCGACCAGTCGGTGAAGCGCGACGACTTGTCGATATGAGCCCCCGTGAGCTTGGCGACGAGCGTGTCGTAGCCGACGGACTCGCCGAAGCCGCAGACCATGGCGGCGATCTGGGTGTCGAACATGGGGGCCGGCACCCGGCCCGAGAGGAGATAGAAGATCTCGACGTCCTGGCGGCCGGCGTGGAAGACCTTGAGGATGTCGCGCCGATCCATGAGGGCGATGAGCGGGGCGAGGTCGAGGCCGGGGGCGAGCGCATCGATCGCGGCCGCCTCGTCCGCGCCGGCAATCTGCACGAGGCAGAGCTGCGGGTAATAGGTCCGGTCCCGCATGAACTCGGTGTCGACCGTGATGTAGGGGGAGGCGAGCCGCGCGCAAAAGGCGGCAAGTGCCTCGCTGTCGGCGATCAATGTCATCGGCGCTCTTCATACACGCTTTCGCCGAGGGCCGAAAGCGGGATGGGAAGCATTGCTCCCGCCATGTCTCGTCATTGCGAGGAAGCGAAGCCGACGAAGCAATCCAGTCGGCCGTCGAAGCGCCGGATTGCTTCGCCTTCGGCTCGCAATGCCGGACGCGGGTGTGCGGCCGTCTTGACAAATGGCACCGCCCATGCGTTTTTCCGCCGGCCCGCTATCCGCGCGAGGAGCTTCGATGCACGCCTATCGAACCCATACTTGCGGTGCCTTGAGGAAAGAGCACGTCGGCGCCACGGTCCGGCTCTCGGGCTGGGTGCACCGCAAGCGCGACCACGGCCAGCTGCTGTTCGTGGACTTGCGCGATCACTACGGCATCGCGCAATGCGTGATCGACGTCTCGAGCCCGATCTTCGCTTCCCTCGAGGCGGCCCGGCTCGAGAGCGTCATCACGGTCACGGGGCCGGTGGTGGCGCGCAGTGCGGAGACGGTCAACCCGCTCCTGCCGACGGGCGAGGTCGAGGTGCAGGTGCGCGAGTACCAGCTGCAATCGGCGGCCGAGCAGCTCCCGCTCCAGGTCAACGCGGACCGCGAGGACAGCGAGGAGATTCGCCTGCGCTACCGCTTCCTCGATTTGCGGCGCGAGCGCATGCACCGCAACATCATGCTGCGCAGCCAGGTGATCCAAAGCATCCGGCGGCGCATGATCGCAGAAGGCTTCACCGAGTTCCACACGCCGATCCTGACGGCGAGCTCGCCCGAGGGCGCGCGCGACTATCTCGTTCCGGCCCGGCTCCATCCCGGACACTTCTACGCGCTCCCCCAGGCCCCCCAGCAGTTCAAGCAGCTCCTCATGGTGGCGGGCTTCGACCGCTATTTTCAGATCGCCCCCTGCTTCCGCGACGAGGACGCGCGCGCCGATCGCTCGCCGGGCGAGTTCTATCAGCTCGATCTCGAGATGTCGTTCGTGACCCAGGAGGACGTCTTCGCCGCCCTCGAGCCCGTGCTGGGCGGGGTCTTCGAGGAGCTCGGACGCGGGCGCAAGGTGACGGCCGCACCCTTCCCCCGCATCCCCTTCGAGGACGCGCTGCTGGCCTACGGCACCGACAAGCCGGACTTGCGCAATCCTCTCGTCATCCGCGACGCGAGTGCCCTCTTCGCCAGGCCCGAGGTCGAGTTCCGCGCCTTCAAGGCGGTCGTCGAGAAGGGCGGGGTCGTGCGCGCGATCCCGGCACCGGGGGCGGGAGCCAAGCCGCGGAGCTGGTTCGACCGCTTGAACGATTGGGCCAAGGAGCTGGGTGCGCCGGGCCTCGGCTACATCGTCTTCGCGGCCGACGGCGGCAAAGGGCCGATCGCCAAGTTCCTGCCCGAGGCGGTGCAGGCGGAGCTCATGGCGAGCGTGGGTGCCGGCACGGGGGATGCGGTCTTCTTCGTCTGTGACAAGCCCCAAGCGGCTGCCAAGATGTCCGGCGCGGTGCGCGCCCGGCTCGGCGAGGAGCTCGGCCTCATCGAGGCCGACGCCTTTCGCTTCTGTTGGATCGTCGATTTTCCCATGTACGAGCGCGACGAGGAGAGTGGGAAGATCGAGTTCAGCCACAACCCCTTCTCCATGCCGCAAGGCGGGCTGGAAGCGCTCGAGAGCCAGGACCCGCTCGCCGTCAAGGCCTACCAGTACGACATCGTCTGCAACGGGGTCGAGCTCTCCTCGGGGGCCATCCGCAACCACAAGCCCGAGATCATGATCAAGGCGTTCGAGCTCGCGGGCTACACGCGCCACGAGGTGGAGACGCGCTTCGGCGGCATGCTCGCCGCCTTCCGCTTCGGCGCCCCGCCCCACGGCGGCTCGGCGCCGGGGATCGACCGCATCGTCATGCTGCTCGCCGACGAGCGCAATATCCGCGAGGTGATCACCTTCCCCATGACCCAGCAGGCCGAAGACCTCATGATGGGGGCCCCGGCACCGGTCGAGCCGGCAAGACTGCGCGAGCTCCACTTGAAGCTCGACTTGCCGCCCGCGAAGAAAGCGGGACCGAAAGAGGCGTGAGCGCAAATATTGTAATTTGCTATTCGCGTATTTCGTATGTAGAATCGACTCGGGTAAAGACTCAGACTCTCTGGGCAGAGGGCGCATCGTGTATCGTCCGAGTTACAGGGTTCCCCTGATCACGGGGGCATTGGGGCTGTTGCTCACGGGCTGTGCCGTGCCCGTTGCCGTATCAATCGCCTCCTACAGCTTCAGCGGCTTCTCCCTGGCGACGACCGGCAAGGGTGTGGGCGACATGGCGCTCTCCCAGGCCACGGACAAGGACTGCGCCACCTGGCGAATCATCAAGGGCGACGACATCTGCCGCGATTATACGGCCGAGGAGCGCCACGAGATGCGATTGGCGCACGCCGAGGCCGACAATTATCCCGCGGGCTCCCATCGCTCGAATGAGCCCGACTACGTCGCCATGGTGCCGCTGCGTTCCCATGCGGAGGTCGTGGCCGAGGTCGAGCGGGCCGAGGCGGCCGAGCGCGCGCTGGCGCGCGCTGGCGTCCCGCAAAAACAGGAAAAGCAAGTCGCCGCTCGTCGGCCGACGGTGCTGGCTTCCGCCGAGTCGCTGCCGACCGTCGCACCCGCGGCGCCCGTCACCGTGGCACCCCTCAAGCCGGTCGCGCAGCACCAGGCGAGCGTGCCCGCACCGCTCCCGCCGGCGGCCAAGCCGACGGCACCGGGCAAGGCCTCCGTGCTGCTGGCCGCCGTGCGGCCGGTTCCGTCACCGAAGCCGGTCACAGCCCTCCTCCATCCGCCGCTCGGCGGGGACGCCCGTGCCGAGCACGCCTACCTCGTACTCGGAAGCTACTCGAGTCGCGCCGCGGCCGAATCGGGGCTGGCCCATTATGCCGTGGCGAGGCCGCTCCTCAGCGTCGCCACGGTCGGCGGGAAAGCCGTCTATCGCGTGGTGAGCGGGCCCTTTGGCGCCGAGGAGCTCGCCAAGACGCGCGCCAGCCTGGCCAAGAGCTACGACATTCGCGGCAGCTGGGCGATCCCGAGTTGCGGTGCGGGCGGTGGTGCCGCTTGCGCCGTGGCCAAGCCGGTCGATCCGCAGCTCGCCGCCCTGTTCAAGCGCAGCTAGTATTCGCAATCATGGGTGCCCATGCACCCCCCACCCTAACCCTTCCCCTCAAGGGGGGGAGGGAATGCGTATTTATTCCCCCGCCCCCTTGAAGGGGGAGGGTGGGGAGGGGGTGACGACTGGAATCTTAGAGGTTGGTAAACGCCGGCAGCGTTGCCCCGTCAACCGCTCGGCTTCCTCCGCCTCAGACGAGGCGGTCGCGCGGCTCGCGTCCGCCGAAGTAGTCGTCGAGGTTGTCGAGGGCGCGAAAGCCCATGGCGTCGCGCGTGCCCTCGGTGGCGCTGCCGATATGCGGCATGAGAAAGGCGTTCGCGAGCTTGAGGTAGCCCGGATTGAGCTTGGGCTCGCCCTCGTAGACGTCGAGGCCGACCGCGCGCAGCCGCCCCGAGCTCAAGGCCGCGATGAGGGCCGCATCGTCGACGATGTTGCCGCGCGCGGTATTGACCACGATCGCCCCCTTGCGCATCAGGCCGAGGCGCTCCGCGTTGAGCCAGTGGTAGGTCTCGGGCGTGGAAGGGCTGTTGATCGAGAGGAAGTCGATCTCGGGCAGCATGGCGTTGGCGTCGGCATGGAAGATCGCCCCCGCTTCGAGGGCGGGAGGCAGGCGCGTGCGGTTGGCGTAATGGACCTCCATCTCGAACCCGCGGGCGCGCCGGGCGACCGCCTGGCCGATGCGGCCCATGCCGAGGATGCCGAGCCTCTTGCCGGTGACGTCGGTGCCGAGCATGAAAGTGGGCGCCCAGGCCTTCCACTCGCCGGTGCGGACGAGCCGTTCCCCCTCGTAGGCGCGCCGTGCCGCACCCAGCATCAGGAGAAGGGCGATGTCCGCGGTCGAGTTGGTCAGCACTTCGGGCGTATTGGTGACCACGAGCCCGCGCTTTTTCGCCGCCTCGAGGTCGATGTGCTCATGGCCCACGGAAAAGGTGGCGATGATTTTGACCGAGGCCGGCAGGCGCGCCAACTGCGCCGCCGGGAACTTTTCCGTCGAGCAGATGAGGAGGCCGGCACAGCCTTCGGCGCGGCGGATGGTCTCGTCCGCGTCAAAGAGCTTGTCCTCGAGGTTGATGCGGGCGTCATAGTCCCGCCGGGCGCGGGCGAGCACGTTGTCGGGCAGGCGGCGGGTGACAAGGATGGTGGGCTGGTTCGGCACGGCGGGCTCCACGAATGAGGGTGCGGGGTAAAGGCGGAAGGGGTGCTTGGCGGCGATGTCGAATGGCGCGTTAGCGCCATTCTACCCCGGCCTACCAAAGCGTGCCATAATCCTGCCGGGCAGAGCCGCGAGCGGCTGCGTGCCTACCTTTGCTCTCCCCCCGACCCGGGAGTTTCGATGGCGCGAGCGCTCACAGCCTTATTGGCCCTGCTTCCCCTCTGTTTGCCGGGGGCCGGCCGCGGTGCGGATCTCATACCCCACCATGCCTTCTATACGCTCCGTCTCGGCCACAGCTCCGTCCAGGGCGACGTGGTGGAGGCGAGCGGGGGGATGGCGATCGAAGTGAGCGAGACCTGCGAGGCATGGCTGACCAAGCAGCGCCTGCTCCTGCGCATCGTGCGCGACGAGGGCGACGACATGGTGACCGACAACAATTTCACCAGCTGGGAGGCGAAGGACGGCCGCCGCTACCGCTTCAACGTGCGCAATCGGCTCAACGGCAGCGTGAACGAGGAATACCGCGGCGAGGCCCGCCTCAATGCCAATGGCGGAGGCGGGGTCGCGAAGTTCACCCTGCCCAAGAAGCAGGAGGTGATCCTCCCGAGCGGCACGCTGTTCCCGACCGCACATGTGCGCTTCGTCATCGATTCCGCGCGCAAGGGCACGCGCATGCTCGATCGCATCGTCTTCGATGGCGCCAGCGACGACGGGCCGGACGAGACGAGCGTGGTGCTCGGCGAGCCGACGGCACTCGAGCAGCTGCCGGGTTTGGATGCCAAGCGCGGCCAGCCGACCTGGCCCATGCGCTGGGCCTTCTTCCCCATCGGCAGCAAGTCGTCCCTCCCGGACTACGAGCTCGCCTTGCGCATGCTCGAGAACGGCGTCGTGGTCGACCTGAGCCTGGTCTACGACGACTTCACGGTCGGCGGCAAGATCAGCTTTTTCGCGACGCTCCCGCGACCGAAGTGCTGATTCGGATGTCTGAGGACGCATGACAGAGGTCAGATGCGGGACACGTCTGTCATCTGTCGTCTGACCTCTGTCCTCTGAACCCCCTTCCCTTGACGATGGCGTTGCCGCCGAGCTTCGCGCGCACGGCGTCGATGGCGCGCTCGACGGCGCGCGCGCGGCTGGCGGAGGGATCGAGGAGGTCGGGCGGATCGGCATCGGCGGCAGCCGCCAGGGCCGAGGCGCCGATGCCGATGAGGCGGTAGCGGCGTGCGCCCGCCTCGCCCTCAAGGAGCGGCAGGGCGGCCTGAAAGAGGGCCTCCGCGAGCTGGGTCGGGGCCGCGAGCGTGCGGCTCCGCGTGAGGAGGCGAAAGTCGGCGCTCTTGAGCTTGAGCGTGACCGTGCGGCCGGCGAGGGCCGAGCGCTTGAGCCGGGCCGCCACCGTCTCGCAGAGCGGCCAGAGCTCTTCCTTGAGCTCGGCCAGCGTGGAGAGATCGTCCGCGAAGGTGGTCTCGGCGGAGATGCTCTTGGCGGGCGAGGAGGGATCGACCGCGCGCGCGTCCTCGCCCCGCGCGAAATGGTAGAGGCGGCGGCCGATGCTGCCGTAGCGTGCCACGAGATCGGTCTCCTCGTGAGCGGCGAGCTGGCCGATGCGGTGAAGGCCGTCCGCCTCGAGGCGCTCGCGGAGCGCCTTTCCCACGCCCCAGATGAGGCCCACGGGCCGCTCGGCGAGGAACGCGCGCGCCTCGGCCCGCCCGATCACCGAGAAGCCGCGCGGTTTGTCGAGATCGGAGGCGACCTTGGCGAGGAACTTGTTGTAGGAGAGCCCGATCGAGACGGTGATGCCAAGGGTCTCCGCGATGCGGCGCTCGAGGCGCGCGAGCGTGCGGGCGGGGCTGCCGTGGTGGAGCCGGGCGGTGCCGGAGAGATCGAGGAAGGCCTCGTCGATCGAGAGCGGCTCGACGAGGGGAGTGGTCTCGAGCATGAGCCGGCGCACATCCCGGCCGACGGCCTGATACTTGCGCATGTCGGGCCGGATCACGGTCGCCTGCGGGCAAAGCTTGAGCGCCTTGAACATCGGCATGGCCGAGCGCACGCCATAGATGCGCGCGACGTAGCAGGCGGCCGAGACCACGCCGCGCTTCCCGCCGCCGATGATGACCGGCTTGTCGCGCAACTGCGGGTCGTCGCGCTTCTCCACGCTGGCATAGAAGGCGTCGCAGTCGAGGTGCGCGATCGTGAGCAGATCGAGCTCGGGGTGGGAGAGGATCCTGGGCGAAGCGCAATGCGGACAGCGGCGCAAGCGCGGCCCCGACGCCGCCGCGATCGGCCTGGCGCAGTCACGGCAGAGCGCCGTCATCTCGCCCCCGCCTCGGGCGGCCAGAGCCAGGCCGCCCCGCGCGCCCCGCTCGCGTCGCCGTGGAGCGGGGGAACGAGCTTGGTATCGACGCGGTCCGAGAAGACGTGCTTGCCCCAGTGCCGGGGGACCTGCGCGTAGAGCCGCTCGATCTGCGAGAGGCCGCCGCCGAGCACGATCACGTCGGGATCGAGAATGTTGATGACCACGGCAAGCGCCCTTGCGAGGCGCTCCTCGTAGCGCGCGAGGGTCGCCTCGGCCGAAGCTACGCCGGCGCGGGCCCGCGTTGCGATCTCGGCGGCCTCGAGCTTGTCCCCGGTCACGCGGGCGTGGTCGAGGCTGAGGGCGGGGCCCGAGAGGAAGGTCTCGACGCAGCCGTGCCGCCCGCAATAGCAGGGCGGGCCGGGCTCCTCGTCAGCGCTGCGAGCGGGGAGGGGGTTGTGCCCCCACTCGCCGGCGATCGCATTGCACCCGGTCAGGAGGCGCCCGTCGACGACGATGCCCCCGCCCACCCCGGTGCCGAGGATGACGCCGAAGACGACAGGCGCGCCGCGGCCGGCACCGTCGACCGCCTCGCTCAATGCGAAGCAGTTGGCGTCATTGGCGAGGCGCACGGGCCGGCTCAGCGCGCGCGCGAGGTCGTCCTCGAAGGGCCGGCCGATGAGCCAGGTGGAGTTCGCGTTCTTGATGAGGCCCGTCGCGGGCGAATTGGCGCCGGGAATGCCGACGCCGACCGTGCCGCGCCGGCCGAGCTCGCCCTCGATCTCGTCGACGAGCCGGCGCACCGCCGCGAGCGTTGCCGCATAATCCCCCGACGGCGTCGCGACGCGCCGGCGCGCGAGGGTGCGGCCCGCCTCATCGAGCGCCTGTGCCGCGATCTTCGTGCCGCCGAGGTCGATCCCTATGCGCATGGCGCGTTGCCGGAGCCCTCCGCGCTTGGCTCGCCGCAACGCTTCTTTTAGGACGGATTGCCCGTGAAAAGCAAAAGGCCGCCTCGGGGCGGCCTTGCGTCTCGCCGGCGCCGAAGCGGCCTACTTGAGCTTGGTCTCCTTGAAGAGCACGTGCTTGCGCACGACCGGATCGTACTTCCTGAGCTCGAGCTTGCCGCCCTGCTTGCGCGCGTTCTTCTTCGCCACGAAGAAGAAGCCCGTGTCGGCGCTGCTCTGCATTCTGATCAGGACGCTGTTCGGCTTGGCCATGGCGCTCTTTCCTCGCGGACGCTCCCGGGCGCGGCCGGGCGGAGGAGGAAGATAGCCGCTGCGGCGGCGCTGTCAAGGGCGGCATGGCGCAAGGGGTGGGTCAGTTTCATCCCATCCTTCGAGACGCCGCCTGCGGCGGCTCCTCAGAATCTGACTTAAAATGATCCGCTCACTTTCAATGCTCTATTCGTCGCCCCGGCGAAAGCCGGGGTCCATGTCCGAAGCCCGGCTCGAGGCCGACGATGGATTCCCGCTTTCGCGGGAATGACGACGTGTGGCAGGTAATGCATTGACGATAGCGCGTTCATTTCCGGCCAGCCTCTGACGAGCGTCGCGCATGCGACGCGTCTCGAAGGATGAGGATGGCCCAAGCCGCGCCGCCCCGTCCAAATGTTACATCATAACATTTTGCTGCGCGCCCTCGAAAAGAATGTTATGTAATAACATAGCGATCCTGGCCGGTCCGCCGAGCCAGGGGCTCGCTTTGCCAAGGAGCACCGCCATGCGTCACGTCCTCATCGCCATCGTCTTGGGCTCGGCCCTCGCGGTTTCCGCGGCTCACGCGGGCCCCATCAACGTCGTCGCGGCCGAGAATTTCTACGGCGACGTCGTCGAGCAGATCGGCGGCCCGGAAGTGAGCGTGGTGAGCATCCTGACCAATCCGGACCAGGACCCGCATTCGTTCGAGGCCAACCCCTCGACCGCGAGGGCACTCGCCGACGCCAAGCTGGTCGTCTATAGCGGAGCCGACTACGATGCCTGGGCCGAGAAGCTGCTGGCGGCCTCGAAGGCCCCCGCGCGCCAGGTCATCGACGTCGCCAAGCTCGTGCACAGGAAGTCCGGGGACAATCCGCACATTTGGTATGATCCGGCGACGATGCCGGTTCTGGCCCGGCATCTCGCGGCCGTTCTGTCGCGGCTCGACCCGCCGCATCGTGCGGACTATGCAGAGCGTCTCGCGGCGTTCGAGGGCTCCCTGAAGGAAATGCGTGCCAAGGTCTCCGAGCTGCGCGGGAAATACGCCGGCACGGTGGTCACGGCGACCGAGCCGGTGTTCGGATACATGGCGGACGCCTTGGGCCTGAAGATGCGCAACGCCCGCTTCCAGCTCGCCGTCATGAACGATACCGAGCCCAGTGCCACGGAGATCGCGGGCTTCGAGAAGGATTTGCGGGCGCACACGGTCAAGGTTCTGTTCTATAACAGCCAGACGAGCGAGGCCTTGACCGAGCGCATGCGCGCAATCGCGACGGAGGCCAAGGTGCCGATCGTCGGCGTCACGGAGACCGAGCCCCCGGGGAAGAGGTATCAGGAATGGATGCTCTCGCAGCTCGCTGCCCTCGACCAGGCGCTGGCCGGCCAGTAGGGGCTCATGCGATCGAGCTGGACGGCGTCAGCTTGGCGCGGGGCGGGCGCCAAGTGCTCGCCGACGTGAGCTTCGCCGTCGAACCCGGAGAGTTCATCGGCGTTTTCGGCCCCAATGGTGCCGGCAAGACCACGCTCCTCCATGCCATTCTCGGCCTGATCCGCCCCGTTCGGGGCCAACTCAGCTGCCACGGCGAACCGGCGCGGCGCGGGAACGCCGAGGCGGGCTACCTCCCGCAGCAGCGCGGTCAAGTTGCGGATCTGCGCCTGCGCGGCTGGGATTTCGTGGCGAGTGCGTGCTATGGCGAGCGCTGGGGCCTGCCGCTCCTCGGCCGGGCCGGGCGGCGCGAGGTGGGCTCGGCGATCGAGCTGGTCGGTGCCTCGGCCCTCGCCGAGCGGCCGCTTTGCGAGCTCTCGGGCGGGGAGCTGCAGCGCCTCCTCCTCGCCCAGTCCCTCCTCGGCAAACCGCGGCTCCTGCTCCTCGACGAGCCCCTCATCAGCCTCGACCCGCGCTATCAGCAGGCGGTCGTCGAGCTGGTGAAGCGCATCCAGGCGAGCCTCGGCATCACGGTGCTCTTCACCGCCCACGACATCAATCCGCTGCTCGGCGTCATGGACCGCGTGCTCTACCTCGGCAACGGCCAAGCCGCCCTCGGCACGGTCGAGGAGGTGATCAACGGCGAAGTGCTCTCGCGGCTCTACAGCACGCCGATCGAAGTGCTCCATGTGAAAGGCCGGATCCTGGTCGTCTCGGGACACGGGCCGCTCGAGACCCATGCTCATCTCCACGATGCTTGACTACGAGTTCATGCGGAACGCGTTTGCGGCCGGTGCGGTCGTCGCGGTCGTGGCCGGGACCGTGGGGTTCTTCCTCGTCCTGCGCAACCTCGCCTTCGCCGGTCACGCGCTCTCCCATGTCGGCTTTGCCGGGGCCACGGGGGCCGTGCTGATCGGCCTCCCCCCGCTCTGGGGCCTGCTTGCCTTCACGCTCGCGGCGGGAGTGGTGATGGGCCTGCTCGGCGAGCGCGTGCGCGGCCGCGACATCGCCGTCGGCATCATCCTCTCGCTGGCTTTGGCCATGGGGGTGCTCTTCCTCTATCTCTACACCACCCATGCCACCCAGGCGACAGCCCTCCTCTTCGGCAACGTGCTCGGCGTGAGCCCCGCGATGCTGCGGGACATGACCCTCCTGGGTGCTGTGAGCCTCTTGGGCCTTGCGGTCATCTCGCGGCCCTTGCTCTTTGCTACGCTGGAGCCCGAGCTCGCCGAGGCCAAGGGCGTCTCCCTGCGGCTCGTCTCCGTCCTCTTTCTCGTCATCGTGGCGGTCGCGGTGGCCGAGGCGGCCCAGGTCGTCGGCGTCCTTCTCGTTTTCGCGCTCATGGTGGGTCCGGCGGCGGCGGCCCTCAGGCTCACGTCGCGCCTGGGCTGGGGGGTGGCCTTGGCTGCCCTCCTCGGCCTCATCGAGACCTGGCTCGGCATCACCCTTGCCTATGTCACCGACTGGCCCACGAGCTTCTGGATCGTGCTTTTGAGCTGTGCCGTTTACTTCCTGAGCTTGGCCCGGCCGGCCGCGGCCGGGTTGGCGTCTGCGGGGGGCAACGCCGGTCTCTAAGGCCAGACTCGCGGCCAGGCTGGTCACGACTCGCGCTTGACAAGCGGCCCGGCAATGGTATAGCCCGATTCTTCATGAATCGGCGGCAATTTATCGGGAGAGTCTCGTGTGGCGCCTTAGGCGCCTTCTGCACCGCGTTGGAATCGGTGCGGATGGCTTCGGCAAGGCAGTTCTACCCCGTGCCGGTACCCCCACCGAGCGCCAAACAGCACCGCACCATCGTCGTCGATCCGGGCCACGGCGGCATTGACCCCGGGACCGTCGGGCAATCCGGGGTGGAGGAGAAATTCGTCGTCCTGGCGA
The DNA here is from genome assembly GCA_035516655.1 of Alphaproteobacteria bacterium. Lineage (GTDB taxonomy): Bacteria > Pseudomonadota > Alphaproteobacteria > JACZXZ01 > JACZXZ01 > DASPPM01. The sequence goes on from DATJAC010000286.1 coordinate 22,502, forward strand.
TCGCCAAGGAGTTCGCGCGCGAGCTGGCACGGCTCACGGGTGCCTCGGTCCGGCTGACCCGCCATGCCGACGTGCTGCTGCCCTTGGAAGAGCGGATCGGCATCGCGCAGTCCTTGCGCGCGGACCTGTTCATCTCGATCCATGCCGATTCCTGCCCCGAGGCGGACGCGCGGGGCCTCTCCATCTATACGCTGTCCGAAGTCGCCTCCGACCGGCTCTCCGCGGCCTTGGCCGAGCACGAGAACCGCGTCGACATGCTCTACGACGTCAACCTGCGCCACGTCGACAAGAGTGCAGCCCCGGTCCTCTTCGATTTGGCGCGCCGCGAGACGCTCAACCTCTCGCGCGGCCTCCAGAACCAGCTCATTGCCGATCTCGCGGGCAAAACCCGGCTCCTCGAGCGTCCGTCGCGGTCGGCCAATTTCGCCGTGCTGCGCTCGCCGTCCGTACCCGCGATGTTGATCGAGACCGGCTTTCTCTCGAACATCCACGACGACGAGCTGCTCCGCACGCCGCACTACCGCCAGGATCTCGCTGTCCTCCTGGCCCGCAGCGTCGCCGACGCCTTCCCCCGCTGGGCGGAGAGCTGATCCGGCGGCACGAGCTCTCGCTGGCCCCGGCCGCTACTCGCGCTTGGCGACCTCGGGGCCGGGGGGCTGCAATGCGCGGGCGAAGAGGCCGCGGTCCTCGACGAGCTTCTGGGCGACCTCGACGTCGACCTCACCCTCTCCGCTTCGCGCGGGGCAGCTCGCCCGCAAGTGGCGGGTCTCGAGCTTGTTGGGACGGCCGTTCGCGTGGAGCGAATAGCGTGCCGCGGAAGTGTCGAGCCGGCCGCTCTTGACCATGGCGATGACCTGCGATACCGCCTCGCGGCCTTCGGGGGCCACCTTGCTCGTGCACACGTTGGGGATCACGCCGACCTCGTTGAGCACGTAGCCCGAGGGCGCGTGGATGCGCGACCAGGTGATGATGAGCTCGCCGCTGTTGGGCAGCTCGTGCACCGTCTGCACGGTTCCCTTGCCGTAGGACGACGTACCCACGACCACGGCACGTCCGTGATCCTGCAGTGCCGCCGCCACCACCTCGGCGGCCGAGGCCGTGCCGTGATTGACGAGGAGGGCCAGGGGCAGGCCGTGCAGCAGGTCCTGGCCTTCGGCATCGAAGGTCTGATTGCTGTCGGGATGCCGCCCGCTCGTCGACAGGATGCGGCCGCGCTTCACGAAGAGCTCGGACACGGTGACCGCCTGATCGAGCAGCCCGCCCGGATTGTCGCGGAGATCGATGACGACTCCGCGCAGATTCCTGCCCATCTCCTGCATGGCCTGGCGCAGCACATGCTCGAGGCTCGTGGTCGTGTAGGAGTTGAAGCTGGTGAGCTTGACGTAGGCGATGTCGCCGCGCCGCGCGTAGCTCACGGTCGGCGGCACGATGAGGGCGCGGGAGAGGGCGAAATCGTGCGACGTGCGGTCCTTGGCGCTGAGGAACGTCGCGTGGATCTGGCTGCCCACGGGTCCGCGCAGGCGGTCGACCACGGTATCGAGGGGCAGCTCGCCGACCGCATCGCCGTCGATCTGCAAGAGGACGTCGTCGGGCTCGATCCCCGCCTTGGCCGAGGGGCTGTCCTCCAGGACCGAGACGACGCGGAAGTCCTTGCCGTCCTGCCGGACAGTGATGCCGATGCCGCCGAAGCCGTCGCGCTGGGCGCGCTGATCGCGGGCCGCCGCCGCCGTGGCGTA
>DATJAC010000287.1:0-11897 GCA_035516655.1 Alphaproteobacteria bacterium
CGGTGAGCATCACCGCCGCCCCCTCCTCGGCGAGGGCCGTGGCGATGCCGCGGCCGATGCCGCGGCTCGATCCGGTGACGAGGGCCACCTTGCCTTCAAGCCCGAGCTCCATGGTCGATCCTCCCTCCGTTCCGTCGGTCAGCTGTCCGCGAGGTCGCTCGCGAGATGGAAGAGGCAGTCGCCCCGCTCGCTCTTGCCGGGCATGCGCTTGCAGATGACGAGACCGCCGCGACCGAAGCGCGCCAGCTCGGGTGCCCGCCAGGGGGTCGCGGGGAAATGAATCGCCCCCGCCTCGTCTCCCGCCTTGACCTCGGCACCGAGATCGACGAAGGGCTCGAAGAGCCCGCTCTCCGGCGCATAGACGTAATAGTCGCCGCCACCCACCTGCATGAAGCGCGTCTTCTGCGGCGGCGCGTCGGTGAGGGGCTTCGTGAGCACGCCCGCCTCCTTGAGCACGCGCGCGAGCCCCTGCTCAGCGATCTCGAGGACGTGCGGCTGGACGGTCCCCCCGCCGCCGAGCTCGGTGCCGAGATGGAGCACGCCAGCACGGTCGGCAGCGGCCGAGAGCGTGCGGTCCTCGCCCTGCGGCATGACGAAGACGAAGCTGATGGGCGCGCCGAAGAGGGCGAGGAGCTGCTTGAGCTTGGCGCGCTTGTCCGCGTCCCCGGTGCGGCGGATGAGGGCACTCGGGATATACATGAGCGAGCTCCCGCCCGAATGCAGGTCGAGCATGAGATCGGCCTTGGGCAGCAGGACCGACTCGATGTAATGGGCGAGCATCTGGGTGACCGAGCCGTCGGGGTTGCCGGGGAAGCTGCGGTTGAGATTGCCCTCGTCGATCGGCGAGGTCCGCCGCCCGGCGAGGGCGGCCGGGAAGTTGGCGGCGGAGAGGATGATGATGCGGCCGGTGACGTCCGCGGGCTCGAGGCGGCGCGTCAGTTTCATGAGGGCGACCTGGCCCTCGTACTCGTCGCCGTGGTTGCCCGAGACGAGGAGGGCCGTCGGCCCCTCGCCGCGCTTGATGCAGCTGATCGGGATCGGCAGCCAGCCGTAGGCCGAGCTGTGGGTCGAGTGGGGCAGGCGCAGGAAGCCGTGCTGCTTGCCCTCCTTGTCGAAATCGATCTCGCTCGCGATGCGGCTTCGGCTCATCGGGCTCGCTCCCTTTCCTGACGCGCACGTGGTGCCGGAGGAGATTGGCCCGGCTTACCGCGGCAGGTCAATCAGGGGCGAGTGCGGTGGCACCGCGCGCGACCCTTGCCCTATAGTCGAGCGACGGAGCCCCGCCTTCCCCACGCCAGGAGCCGCAACGATGCCTCCGAGCCCTCCCCTTCTCGCGGTCGACGGTGTCACCCTCCAATATAAGACGCGCGACCACCTGATCACCGCGACCTACCGGGTCGACTTCTCCGTGCGGGCAGGCGAGCGCTTCGTGCTGCTCGGCCCGTCCGGCTGCGGCAAGTCGAGCCTGCTCAAGGCCGTGGGCGGCTACCTCGCGCCCGTCGAGGGCAGCATCCGGCTCAAGGGCAGCGAGATCCGCCGCCCCGGTCCCGACCGCATCATGGTCTTCCAGGAGTTCGACCAGCTCCTGCCGTGGAAGAGCGTGGCCCAGAACGTCGCCTTCCCGCTCATCGCCGCCCGCGCCCTTCCCCGCAGCCAAGCCCGCGAGAAAGCCATGGCGGCGATCGCCAAGGTCAATCTCACGAAGTTCGCGGGAAATTTCCCCCACACCCTCTCGGGCGGGATGAAGCAGCGCGTCGCCATCGCCCGCGCGCTCGCGATGGAGCCGGACATCCTCCTCATGGACGAGCCCTTCGCCGCCCTCGACGCGCTCACGCGCCAGCGCATGCAGGAGGAGCTGCTCCAGCTCTGGGAGGACACGCGCTTCACCATGCTCTTCGTCACCCATTCGATCCCCGAGGCGGTGACCCTGGGCAATCGCATCCTGCTCTTGAGTGCGCATCCCGGCAGGGTGCGCGCCGAGCTCGCGAGCGACGGCAGCGACGCGCGCGAGCCCGAGAGCGGGCTCAAGCTCTCGGAGCGCATCCACCGCATGCTCTTCGCCGAGCCGACAGCACCGCGGGAGGTGGCCGATGCCTAGCGCCGATCAGCCGATGGACATCGTGGTCGCGAAGCCGCTCACGCCGTGGGAGCGCCTCTACGGCAGTGCAGCCCTGCGCAAGCTCGTCCTCCTCGTGCTCCTCGCCGCCCTCTGGCAGCTCTATGCGCGGGCGCTCGACAATCCGCTCCTGCTGCCGAGCTTCGCGGCGACCGCGCGCGCCTTCGTCGAGGCCATCCTCTCGGGCGGCCTCATCGCGCGCGCGGCGCTCTCGCTCAAGGTGCTGCTCATGGGCTATGCGGCGGGATTGGCGTTGGCCCTCATCTTGAGCGCCTTCGCGGTGAGCTCGCGCATCGGCAGCGACCTCCTCGAGACCCTGACCGCGATGCTCAATCCGCTGCCCTCGATCGCACTCCTGCCGATCGCCATGCTCTGGTTCGGGCTCGGCAACGCCAGCACGATCTTCGTCCTCGTCCACGCGGTGCTCTGGCCGGTAGCGCTCAATACCCACGCGGGCTTCAGCGCGGTCTCGACCACCTTGCGCATGGTCGGGCGCAACTACGGCCTCGCCGGTCCGCGCTACGTGCTGCAGATCCTCGTTCCCGCCGCCTTCCCGAGCATCCTCGCCGGCCTCAAGATCGGCTGGGCCTTCGCCTGGCGCACCCTCATCGCGGCCGAGCTCATCTTCGGCGTCACCTCGGGCTCGGGCGGGCTCGGCTGGTTCATCTTCGAGCGCAAGAACGACCTCGACATCCCCGCCGTCTTCGCCGGGCTCGTGAGCGTGATCCTGATCGGGCTCCTCGTCGAGAACGGCATCTTCCGCACGCTCGAGGCCGCGACCGTGCGCAAGTGGGGAATGCAGCATTAGGGACGGCGCGCAGCTCGCTCATGTCGAGCGCGCGGCCTATAATGCAGGGGCGAGGGCGGCTGGTGCGAGGAGAGCTGCGATGAGAGTGACACCGCTCGGCAAGCATGCAGGGGCCCGCATCGACGGGCTCGACCTCGCGGGCCGGCTGGACGACGCCGCGTTTGCCGGCCTCGAGGACGCCTTCCATCGCTTCGGCGTCGTCGCCATCTCGGACCAGCGTCTCGACGAGCCCGCCCTCATCGCCTTCAGCCGCCGCCTCGGCGAGCTCGAGCTCAACGTCGCGAGCTCCTTCCGTCATCCGCGCTTCCCCAACGTCAACATCCTCTCGAACAAGCGCGGGCCCGGCGGCAGGCCGCTCGGTGCGGTCGACGCGGGCGAAGGCTGGCACACCGACATGTCCTATAACGCGACCCCCGCGCGCGCCTCGATCCTCTATGCCCTCGAGGTGCCGATGCGGGGCGGCGAGCCGATCGGCGATACGCTCTTCGCGAGCATGGCCGCCGCCTACGAGGCCTTGCCGCCGGCCCTCAAGGAGCGGCTCGAGGGCCTCGAGGCGGTGCACCACTTCGCCAAGTTCTACGATTACATGATCCGCGAGAAGGGCTCGCCGCGCCCCCCGCTCACGGCGGCCCAGCGTGCGGCCAAGCCGCCCGTCGTCCATCCCATGGTCGTACGCCACCCCTTGAGCGGACGGAAGTGCCTCTACGCCGATCCGGGCTATAGCGTGGAGGTGGTGGGCCTCGAGCCCGAGGAGAGCCGCAGCCTGCTCGACTTCCTCTTCGCCTTCCAGACCCGAGAAGAGTTCCAGTACCGCCACAAATGGCGCGTGGGCGACGTCCTGATGTGGGACAACATCGCGACCATCCACATGGCGACGGGCGGCTATGGGGCGCACGAGCCGCGCCTCATGTGGCGCACCCAGGTGCTGGGCGACCCCGCGCGCTACGCCGCCGCGAACCCGACCGCCACCTCCTTGCGAAGGTAAGGACGGCGCTTGCCCATTTCCTCATTCGTCATGCCCACGGAAGCGGGCATCCATGGACCCCCGCTTTCGCGGGGGTGACGGGAAGGAAAGGGACCGCCGGACCCGCGCTACACGATCGCATTCTCCAGCACGCCGATGCCGGGGATCTCCATGCGCACCACGTCGCCGGGCTCGAGGTAGCGCGGCGGCTTGCGGAAGGCGCCCACGCCGGCCGGCGTGCCGGTCGCGATCACGTCGCCGGGCTCGAGCGTGACGTAGCGCGAGAGGTAGGCGATCAGCGCGGGGACCGGGAAGATCATGTCCTTGGTCGTGGCGCGTTGCACCTCCGCGCCGTTCACGCTGCAGCTGAGCTCGATGTCGGCCGCGTCGGCGAACTCGTCGGGGGTGGCGAGGCACGGCCCCATCGGGCAGAAGCCGTCCATGCTCTTGGCGAAGCTCGTCTGGGGCGGGCTCACGTCGAACTGCAGCTCGCGCGCACTCACGTCGTTGAGGATGCTGTAGCCCGCGACGTGCGCGAGGGCGTCGCGCTCGGGGATGTCGTGGCCGGCCGTACCGATGACGACGGCGAGCTCGGTCTCGTAATCGAGCTTCCTGACCGCGCTCGGCTTCCTGATCGGCGTGCCGGTGCCGATGACGGTGGAGGAGAGCTTGACGAAGATGCGCGGCTTCTCCTGGGTCGTGAGCCCGCCTTCGGCGGCATGGGCGCCGTAGTTGCGCCCCACTCCCAGGATCTTGCCGGGCCGCGGCAGCGGGGCGAGAAGCCGCACCGCAGCGAGCGCGTGACGCGCGGCACTCCCGCCCGCCCGCGACCCCTCCTCGAGGGCGGCACGCGCGAGTGCCAACCCTTGCGGGCCGAGGGCGAGCAGCTCCGCCATCGTCGCCGGCACCCCGCTCCGTGCGAGGGCGAGATCGACGACGGCATCCCCGACTATGGCGCCCAAGCGTGCGGTAGTGCCGCCTGCCGGCAGGAAGGTGACGAGCCTCACCGCGAGGGCACCCTCAGCTCCCCGGAAGATCGGCGATCTCGGGGAAGAACATGTCCTTCCAGGACTCCGGCTTCGCCTTGATGGTGCCGACCTCGTACATGAAATCCGCGAACTTCATGGTGTGCTCGGGCGTCATCGTCCATTTGACCTGCGGGCCGGCGAGGATGCCGGCCACCATGTCGAGCGGGAGCTTCGAATGCGAATCCTCGATCCAGAGTGCGGCCGCCGCGCGCTTGTCCGCGTTCAGGATCTCCGTCGCCTCCGCGAGAGCGTCAATGATCGCCTTATAGAGCTTGGGATTCTCGTCGTGGAACTTGCGCGAGGCCCAGGCGACGGTGAAGCTGTGCGACCCGCCCAGCACGTCGAAGGAATTGAGCACTGTGTGGACGCCGGGAGCCTGGAGCTGCTGGTTCTGGAAGGGCGGCACGCTGAAGACGCTGTCGAAGGCGCCCCCGCCCGAGATGAGCCCGACGGTGGCATCGGGCGGGGAGAGCGACACCGTCAGGGGATCGAGCTTGGCGTAGTTCTCCTTGCCGAAGGCCTGGGCCGCGGCCATCTCGAGCGTCACCGCCTGCACCGAGACCTTGACCGCGGGCACGGCGATGCGGTCGGCGTCGCCGAAGTCGCGCACGGTCTTGACCGCGGGATTGCGCGTGTTGAGGAGGAAGGGCTGCGAGCTCAGGGCGGAGACGCCGCGCACCTCCTGGGCCGTACCCTTGGTCTTGGCCCAGAGCGTCACCAGGCCGGGAACGCCGCCCGAGACCACGTCGACGTTGCCCGAGACGAGGGCGGTGTTCATCGCGTCCGGCCCGTTGAAGGTCGACCATTGGGTGGTGACGTCGCCGAGACCGAGGGCCTTGGCGTGCTTCTCGACGAGCTGGCGGTGCTGGAGGATGTTGAGCTGCACGTAGCCCATGGAGAACTGCTTGGCGAAGCGCACCTCCTTGACCTCGGCCAAGGCGGCGCGCGGCACGCCGGCCGAGGCCGCGAGCATGAATAGAGCGAGTGCGGCGAAGCGCCAAATCCTCGTGAGCATGCGTCCTCCCTTGGCGAGATTATTCCGCGGCCCGGTCGGCAGCGTCCTCCAGCCGCTCGAGCTCCTCGGCGAGTGCGCGTGAAATCCGCGTCAAGGGCAGGCGGCACTCCGCGGAGCGGATGAGGCCCCGGCGCCACAGGCAATGCTTGATCGGCATCGGGTTCGCCTCCTTGAAGAGGAGCGGCACCAGGGTCTCCAGGCGGGACCAGAGGGCGCGGGCGCCATGCTGGTCGTTCTGCGCCATGCGCGCATAGACCCCGAGGAAGAGCTCGGTCCCGAGATGGGCGGAGGCGAGGATGCCGCCGTCCCCACCATGGGCGAGCATGGTGTAGAAATAGGCGTCCTCGCCCGTCATCACCGCGAACCCCGGGGGCCTCAGGCGCAGGAGCTCGATCGATTGGGCGAGATTGCCCGAGGAGTCCTTGACGCCTTTGATGTTGGGGAGCTCGGCCAGGCGCAGGAGCGTCTCGTTCGCGAGGTTCACCCCGGTGCGGTAGGGGATATTGTAGATGATGATGTCGCGTCCGGTCGCCTCGGCGATGCGCGTGAAGTGCTCGCGCATGCCCTCCTGGCTCGGCCGGTTGTAATAGGGACAGACCGAGACGACGCCGGGAAAGTCATAACGCTCGAGCCGCTTCAGCGTCTTCACGACCTTCCTGGTGTCGTTGCCGCCGACTCCGACGAAGACCGGCACGCGGCCCGCCACCGCGCGCAAGGTGGTCTCGACGACGGCCTCCGTCTCCCCGTCATCGATGGTCGGGCTCTCGCCCGTGGTGCCGAGCGGGAAGATGCCGTCGATCCCCTTGGCGAGGTAGTGCGCGATGAGGCGCTCGTAGCTCGGAATATCGACCTCGCCGTCGAGGAACGGGGTGACGATCGGCAGCCAGACGCCTGAAATTCCCGGCATGGTCGATGGCCCCTTCCCGCCTCGTTGCACCGGCGATGCATGCTCCGCACGATGATAGCTCTTTGGCGGTCGACGGCAAAGCCTCGCGCGGAGATGGCAATGGGTCGGGTCGACTCGCTCCCCATCCTTCGAGACGCGTCGCAAGCGCGACGCTGCCCAGGATGAGGACTCCCTTGTTTTCGGTTTCACCTCGTCCTGAGAGTCTGGTCGGAAATGAACGCGCTATCTTCAATGCATTGCCTGCCACACGTCGTCATTCCCGCGAAAGCGGGAATCCATCGTCGGCCTCGAGCCGGGTTTCCGACATGGACCCCGGCTTTCGCCGGGGTGACGAATGGAGCATTGAAAGTGAACGGATCATTTTGAGTCAGACTGTCAGGACGACGACCGCGCGTTTGGGCTTTCGCCTCATCCCGAGGAGCCTCCCTAGGCGGCATCTCGAAGGATGGGGTGAAACTGTCCCATCACTCAACCGGCGCTCGATGGCAAGCGGCGCTTCATGAAATTGACCTTGCACTCCGTGCCGACTTGATCGACCGTTTCGGGCGGGGATGGGCACTTCGCGCGGGTGCCCTTCCTCGCAGTCGTGGAGCGACCCGTAACGGAGTATGCCCATGGCCCGAACCTTCAGCCGCTACTCCCTGCCGACCTATGTCGCGGCACTCTTCCTGACCCTCCTCCTCATCTTCGCGGGCGTGCTCATCACCTGGGAATACCAGGCGACGAAGAACATGCTCTTGTCGGCGACCACGACGCTCTTCGACCGTATCGGCGGGGAGGTGCGCTCGGCCGTGCGCGCCACCTTCAGCCCCGCACGGCGCGCCACGAGCCTGATCGCCACCACCTCGCTCGTCGAGGGGTCCACCCTCGAGGCGCGCATGCGCGGCCTGCCGATCCTGGTGCAGGCGCTGCGCACGCAGACCGATCTGGCCGCCGCCTACGTCGGCTATGACGACGGCGACTTCTTCCTCGTGCGCCCCTTCGTGCCGGGCGGCAGGGTCGAGCGCACCCTCGCGGCACCGGAGGGTACCTCGTTTTTCGTGCAGAGCATGAGCCATGAGGAGACGGGGCCGCACGTCGGGCGCTACCTCTACCTCGACGATCGCTTGCGCATCCTCGCCAACCGGCTGGCTCCCGACTACGAGTTCGATCCGCGCCCGCGGCCCTGGTACCAGGCCGCCCATGCCAGCGACGCGGTCCAGGTCACCGACCCCTACATGTTCTTCACTACCCGCGAGATCGGCGTCACCGTCGCCAAGCGCAGCGAGGACGGCCATGCGGTCGTGGCGGTCGATTTGGGCCTGAGCGCGCTCAGGGACATTCTGCGCGACGCCCGGCCGACCGCGGGGGCCGAGCTCATGATTTTCAACGGCACCGGCGAGGTGATCGCCCAGGCCGACCCGGGCCATCGTCCGGCCGTGGACGAGCTTGGCGCGCCGGTCTTGCAGAAAGCCGCCGAGGTCGCAGGCCCGATCCTGGCAAGTCTCGCCAAAAACAGCGACCAGGAAAAAGGACGGGTGCGCGCGGTCGAGGACGCCGACGGCAACGCCTGGCAGGGCTACGTGGCACCGCTCAAGGAGCCGGGCACGCCGCTTTTCCTCGCCGTGGCCGTACCCCAGGCGCAATTGCTGACCGAGGCCAGGCGCATCCGCAACGAGGGCCTGCTCATCGCCCTCCTGGTCCTGGCCGCGGCGGTACCGGCGACCTTCGTCGTGTCGCGCCTCGCCTCCCGCCCGCTCAAGGCCTTGACCGCGGAAGCGCACGCCGTGCAGACGCTGCGTTTCGACGAGCCGGTCGCGGTGCGCTCGGCGATCGCCGAGATCGACACGCTCGCGGGTGCGATGGGTGCGATGAAGTCGACGATCAGCCAGCTGCTCAGCATCGGTGCGGTGCTCGCCAACGAGCGGAGTTTCGATCGCCTCATCGGCCGCATCCTCGAGGAGACCATCCGCATCGCCTCGGCGCGGGGCGGGGTGATCTACCTCGCCGAGCCCGAGGGTAAGCTGAGCGGTGCCCTCTCGCGCTGGGATGGCGTGGTCAGGGAGCGCCGCCCCGACGATATCGATCCCGCGCAGGCGAGCGATCATCCCGCGATCCGTGCCGCGCGCGAGGGCAGCCTCAGGATCATGCTCACGCCGGCGGACCTCGCCCGCTGGTACCCGCGCTTCGAGCACCGCACGACCCTCGCGACCTACATTGTCCCGCTCAAGAACCGGCAGGCGCAGCTGGTGGGCGTGCTGCTCCTGGCCCAGGACGCCGACACCTTCAGCGAAGCCGGGCACGAGGACGTGATGGCCCTGGTCGAGGCGGTCTCGGGGACTGCCGCCGTGGCACTCGAGTCCCAACGCCTGCTGCTCGAGCAGAAGCGCCTCCTCGAGGCCTTCATCCAGCTCGTCGCCGGCGCCATCGACGCCAAGAGCCCCTATACCGGCGGGCACTGCCAGCGCGTGCCCGAGCTCACCAAGATGCTCGCGCGCGCGGCCGAGCGGATGACGGAGGGCCCCTTCAAGGACTTCGCGCTGAGCGAGGAAGAGTGGGAGGAGCTGCACATCGCCGCCTGGCTCCACGACTGCGGCAAGGTCACGACACCCGAGTACGTGGTGGACAAGGCGACCAAGCTCGAGACCGTCTACGATCGCCTGCACGAGGTGCGCATGCGCTTCGAGGTCATCAAGTGCCAAGCCGAAGCGGCCTATTGGAAGTCCGTGGCCGAAGGTGAGGACCGGGCCGCCGGCCTCGCCGAGCTGCAAGCGCTGTGGCGCACCCTCGACGAGGAGTTCGCCTTCGTCGCGCGCTGCAACGAGGGCGGAGAGTCGATGGCGCAAAAGGATTTGGTCCGCCTCAGGGAGATCGCGAAGCGGCAGTGGACGCGCACGCTCGACGACCGCATCGGCCTCTCGCACGAGGAACAGGAGCGCAAGGCGCGCACGCCGGCGCTACCCCTTCCCGTCCGGGAGCCGCTCCTCGCCGACCGGCCCGAGCACATCTTCGAGCGCGAGGCGCGCCACCACATCGCCGAGGACAACCCGTGGGGCTTCAAGCTGCACGTGCCCAAGCACCTCTACAATCGCGGCGAGCTCCACAACCTCTCGGTCTTCCGCGGCACGCTCACCCCCGAGGACCGCTACAAGATCAACGAGCACATGGTCGAGACCATCCGCATGCTCTCGAGCCTGCCGCTGCCGCGGACCTTGCGCAACGTGGTGGAGATCGCCTGCGGCCACCACGAGAAGATGGACGGAACGGGCTATCCCCGCCGCCTCAAGCGCGACGAGATGAGCTGGGCCGCGCGCATGATGGCGATCGCCGACATCTTCGAGGCCCTGACCGCGGTCGACCGGCCCTACAAGCGCGGCAAGACGCTGAGCGAGAGCTTCGCCATCATGGCCCAGATGCGCGACTCTGCGCATATCGACCCCGACGTGTTCGAGCTCTTCCTCAAAGGCGGGGTCTATCGCGAGTACGCCGAGCGCTTCCTGGCACCGGAGCAGATCGACGCAGTCGAGCCCGAGAAATTTCTCCGCGCGGGATGAAGGCTAGACATGTCTCGATCAGGTCGAACCGCCTTTTCCGTCACCCCCGCGAAAGCGGGGGTCCAGAGCCGCTGGATTCCCGCTTTCGCGGGAATGACGAACGGAGCTGCGATTCCGCCCGCGCGGCATCACCCGCCCTTGGCGCTCGCCTCCCGGATCGCGCGCCAGATGCGCTCGGGCGTCGCCGGCATGTCGATGTGGCGGATGCCCAAGGGGGCGAGCGCGTCGACCACGGCATTGATGACAGAGGGCAAGGCCCCGACCGTGCCCGCCTCGCCCGCCCCCTTGGCGCCGAGCGGATTGACCGCGGTCGGCACCGCATGGCTCTCGACCGCGAAGAGCGGCAGGTCAGCTGCCCGCGGCATGGCGTAGTCCATGAACGAGCCCGAGAGGAGCTGGCCCGTCTCGGGCTCGTAGCGGATCGCCTCCAAGAGCGCCTGGCCCAGCCCTTGCGTGACGCCGCCGTGGATCTGTCCCTTCAAAAGGAGCGGGTTCATCACCCGGCCCACGTCGTCGACCACGCTGTAGCGCAGGATTTCCGTCGCCCCCGTCGCGGGATCGATCTCGAGCTCGCAGATGTGGCAGCCGTTGGGGAAGGTCACGGTCGAGGGGAGGAAGCCCGCATTCTCCGCGAGCCCGGGCTCGACCCCAGGCGGGATCTTGAGCGGATCGAAGGCGGCCTTGACGACGCTTGCAAGATCGATCGTGCGGTCGGTCCCCGCGACCGTGAATTTGCCGCCCGCGAACTCGATGTCCTCGATCGCGGCCTCGAGGAGGTGTGCTGCGAAGCGCTTGCCCTTGGCGATCACCTTGTCGACGGCGAGGCTCACGGCCGACCCGCCCACGGCGAGCGAGCGCGAGCCCCCGCTGCCGCGCCCGGCGGCCACGACGTCGGTGTCGCCTTGCAGCACGCGGATGCGCTCGGGCGCCACGCCGAGGCGGCCGGCGACGATCTGGGCGTAGGCCGTCTCGTGGCCCTGTCCGCTCGATTGGGTGCCGATCATGAGGCTGAGGGAGCCGTCGGGGGCGGCGCGGAGCTCGGCGTTCTCCGGCACCACCGTGGGATAGGGCCCGCCCGCGACCTCGATCGAATTGGCGAGGCCGATGCCGCGCAGCTTGCCGCGCGCCTTGGCCTCCGCCCGGCGGCGCTCGAAGCCGGCCCAGTCGGCGAGCACCAGGGTCTCGTCCATCACCGCTTCGAACTCGCCGCAGTCGTAGGTGAAGACGAGGCCGGTCTTGAACGGCATGGCGCCCGCGGGGATGAGGTTGCGCCGGCGTAGGCTCACCCGGTCGAGGCCGAGCTCGGCGGCGGCGACGTCGATCACGCGCTCGATCGCATAGCTCGCCTCGGGCCGTCCAGAGCCGCGGTAGGGGGTGGTGAGCTGGGTGTGGCTGAAGACCCCGGTCGCCGTGGCAGCGATGTGAGGGGTGGTGTAGACCCCTGCGACCCCGCCGATGTTGTTGACGGGACGCCCGCTCCGCGGCGAGGGATAGGCGCCGATGTTGAGCAGCGCATCGAGCTTGAG
>DATJAC010000288.1:0-2036 GCA_035516655.1 Alphaproteobacteria bacterium
GGACAGAACGTCATCCTCTATTTCTATCCCAAGGACGACACCACCGGATGCACCAAGGAGGCTTGCGGCTTCCGCGACGCGCTCCCCCGCTTCGGCAAGGTGAGCGCCGCGGTCGTCGGCGTCTCGCGCGACAGCCCCGCCTCCCACGACAAGTTCAAGGCCAAATACAAGCTCCCCTTCGCCCTCGTCGCCGACGAGGACGGCAAGATCTGTGCGGCCTACGGCACCTGGGTCGAGAAGAGCATGTACGGGCGCAAGTACATGGGGATCGAGCGCTCGACCTTCCTCATCGACAAGGCCGGCAAGATCCGCGGCGTCTGGCGCAAGGTGAAGATCCCGGGCCACGTCGAGGAGGTGCTCGCGGCGGTCAAGGCGCTGTGAGTGCCGAGCAAGGAAGGAGACGGGCGATGTCCAGCGTTCAGCCGTTCCCGTCGGGTTTCAGCGCGCGCTCGATCCCGACCAACGGCACGAGCCTTCATGTCCGTACAGGCGGCCAGGGGCCGGCAGTGGTGCTTCTCCACGGCTACGGAGAGACCGGCGACATGTGGGCCCCCCTCGCGGCCGAGCTCGCGCGCGACCATAGTGTCATCGCGCCCGATCTGCGCGGCATGGGGCTCTCGTCCCGCCCCGAGGGCGGCTACGACAAGAAGACGCAAGCGCACGACATTGCGGGGGTGCTCGCGGCTCTCGAGGTCGACAAATCCGACCTCGTCACGCATGACATCGGCAACATGGTGGGCTATGCCTTCGCCGCCCAGTATCCCGGGCGGGTGACCCGCTTCGTCATCATGGATGCGCCTTTGCCCGGTATCGGTCCGTGGGACGAGATCGTGCGCAGCCGCGCACTCTGGCACTTCTCCTTCCAGGGACCCGACGCCGAGCGGCTCGTCGCCGGCCGCGAGCGCATCTATCTCGACCGCTTCTGGAACGAGTTCTCGGCCGATCCGAAATCCTTCAGCGAGGCCGCGCGCGAGCATTACGCCCGGCTCTATGCGCAACCGGGCGCCATGCACGCGGGCTTCAGCCAGTTCGCCGCCTTCGATCAGGACGCCATCGACAACAAGGCCTTTCTTGCCAAGGGCAAGCTCAAGATGCCGGTCCTCGCGGTAGGGGGTGCGAAATCCTTCGGCTCGACCATGGCGGTCGTCATGCGCGCCGCCTCGATCAACGTTGAGGAAGCCGTGATTCCGAACTCCGGCCACTGGCTGATGGAGGAGCAGCCGGCCGCCACGATCGCCGCGATCCGCGCCTTCCTCGACCGGAAGAGCTGATCGGCGCTCACGATTCGACGGGAGGACAGCCCATGAAGATCGACCTCACGGCCAAGACCGCCGTCGTCAGCGGCTCGACCGCCGGCATCGGCTTTGCCGTCGCCAAGGGCCTGGCCGAGGCCGGGGCCACCGTCATCGTCAACGGACGCACGCAAGCGGCGGTCGAGAAGGCGCTCGCCAAGCTGGCCCAGGCGGTTCCCGCCGCCGTCTTTCGCGGGGTCGCGGCCGACGTCGGCCGGGCGGAAGGGTGTGCCGCCTTGGTCGCGGCCGAGCCGAGGGCCGATATCCTGGTCAACAATGCCGGCATCTTCGGGCCGCAGGACTTCTTCGCGATTCCGGATTCCGAGTGGACGCACTTCTTCGAGGTCAACGTCATGTCCGGCGTGCGCCTCTCGCGCGCCTATCTGCCGGGGATGGCTGAGCGCAAGTGGGGCCGCGTGCTCTTCATCTCCTCGGAGTCGGCCCTCAACATCCCGGCCGACATGATCCATTACGGCTTTACCAAGACGGCCTATCTCGCGATCTCGCGCGGGCTGGCAAAGCGCATGGCGGGCAGCGGCGTCACGGTCAACGCCATCCTGCCCGGCCCGACCCTCTCCGAGGGGGTCGCGGCGATGCTCGAGGAGGCCACGAAGAAGTCGGGCCATTCGCTCGAGGAGACCGCGGCCGCTTTCGTGATGAAGCACCGGCCGAGCTCAATCATCCGGCGTGCGGCGAGCGTGGAGGAGGTGGCGAACCTCGTCGTCTACGCCGCCTCGCCCCAAG
>DATJAC010000289.1:0-7158 GCA_035516655.1 Alphaproteobacteria bacterium
GCCAGAAGACGACCCCGCGCCGGAGCGGCCGCGGCGGCTTCCGCATCCGCCTCGGCAGGGCTTCGGCACTCCCCGCGGCACGGGCGGCACAGGCGGCCTGCCAGGGGCAGAGCGGACAGCGCGGCCGGTGCACCGTGCAAATGACGGCTCCCAGATCCATCATGGCCTGGGCATGGTCGCCCGGCCGCACGGTCGGGGTGAGCCTCGCTGCGAGCTCGGCAAGCCGCCCCTTGGCGGCCGGGAGCGGCGTGCCCACGCCGAAGAGGCGCGCGATCACGCGCTCGACGTTGCCGTCGACGACGGTTGCCGGCTGCCCGAAAGCAATGGCGGCAATGGCGGCGGCCGTATAGGGGCCGATGCCGGGGAGGGCCGCGAGCTCCTCCGCACTTACGGGAAAGTGTCCGCCGTGCCGGGCTACGAGGAGTTGCGCGCAACGGTGCAGATTGCGCGCGCGCGCGTAATAGCCGAGGCCCTGCCAGGCGTGCAGCACCTCGTCGAGCTCGGCGCGGGCAAGCTCGGCGAGGGTGGGCCAGCGCGCGAGGAAGGCGTTGAAATAGGGCCCGACCGCGGCGACCGTGGTCTGCTGCAGCATGATCTCGCTGAGCCAGACGCGATAGGGATCGGGGGCCGTGCCGGGAGCGGCACGCCAAGGCAGGACGCGCCGGTGCCGGTCGTACCAGGCAAGCAGACGGCGCTGGAGGAGTGCCGGGGCGCGGCGCCGCTCCGCTGCGGAAGGGCTTGTCGTCCTAGGGGCCATGCGCGCATAAGATGAACCGAGTGCCGGCCGCATGCCAGCACGCACCTCGGCATACGAGAATGAATGTCGGCCAAGCATGAGCCTGCCATGACCCGCTCGGGCGGAACCGCGCGCAGCCTGGCCCAGCTCGTGCCCAAGCTCGCGCGCGCCGTCATGGGCAAGCGCGGCTTTGCGGAAGCCGGGCTCTTGAGCGACTGGCAGGCGGTCGTGGGCGCCGACATCGCGGCCAAGGCGCTGCCCGAGCGCCTCGATTTTCCCCGCGGCGAGCGCAGGGACGGAACCTTGCATCTGCGCGTGGCCGGCGCCTGGGCGCTCGCCTTGCAGCATCTCGAGCCGCAGCTCGTCGAGCGCATCAACAGCTACTTCGGCTACCCTGCGGTCGCCCGGCTCAAGCTCCATCAGGTTGCCATGCCGCCGCAACGCGAGCTGCCGGAGCCCCGCCCGGCAGGCGGGCCGCAGGGCGGAGAGGCGGCCGACGATGCGACGGCTCCGACGTCTGCCCCCGCGGGCGAGGCGAGTGCGCTTGCCGCGATCGAGAGTCCGGCCCTCCGGGCCGCCCTCCTGCGCTTGAGCCGCGCCTGGCCGCAGCACGGCACGCCGGGCAAGAAGAGCGCTCGGTGAGGGCCGCCCTTATCCACAAGAATCTCGGCAGGGCCGGCGCAAGAGCGCTTGTGGCGCCTCGGGCGGCTGCCCTATACTCACAATATCTAGTAGTTAGGAGGCCGATTTGAGGCGAATTTTACAAGTCTTGGTAATGACTTGCCTGGCCCTGGCCGGCCTCGCCGGGGCGAGCGCCGCCGCCACGGTCGAGGAGATGCTGGCCGAGGGCAGCCTCGGCAACGAGAAGGCCTCCGTCACCGTCATCGAGTACGCCTCGCTCACCTGCCCCCACTGCGCCGATTTCGCCGACAATACCTTCGCGGCCTTCAAGAAGAAGTACATCGACAGCGGCAAAGTGCATTACATCTACCGCGACTTCCCCTTCGATCAGCCCGGCCTGCGCGCGGCCATGATGGTGCGCTGCTCCGGACCCGATCGCTTCTTCGGTTTCCTCGAAATTCTCTTCAAATCGCAAACGAGCTGGGCGGCCTCCACCGATCCGATGGCCGAGCTCGCCAAGATCGCGCGCCTCGGCGGCATGGGCAAAGAGGACTTCGACGCCTGCATGGCCAACAAGGAGCTTATGGACGGCATCCTCAAGGGCGAGGTGGAGGCGCAGGAGAAGCTCAAGGTGGAGGCGACCCCCACCTTCATCGTCAACGACGTCAAGCACGAGGGCAACATGTCGCTCGAGCAGTTCGACGCCATTCTGGCCCCGCTCTTGAAGTAAACCCACGGTACGGAAGACGGCCTTGCTGCACTTCGCCCGACTCAGACTTTCCGGCTTCAAGTCCTTCGTCGAGCCGACCGAGCTCGTCATCGAGCCCGGCCTCACCGGCATCGTCGGGCCGAACGGCTGCGGCAAGTCGAACATCGTCGAGGCCTTGCGCTGGGTGATGGGCGAGATCTCGGCCAAGCAGATGCGCGGCGGGGAGATGGACGACGTCATCTTCGGCGGCACGCAGAGCCGCCCGCCGCGCAACATCGCCGAGGTGCAGGTCTTCCTCGACAACCGCCAGCGCACGGCCCCCGCCGCCTTCAACGAGAGCGAGGAGATCGAGGTCGTCCGCCGCATCGAGCGCGGCGAGGGCTCGAACTACCGCATCAACGGCCGCGACGCGCGCGCGCGCGACGTGCAGCTCCTCTTCGCCGACGCCGCCACGGGCGCGCGCTCGACCGCCCTCGTCGGCCAGGGGCGCATCGCCGCCCTCATCAATGCCAAGCCCACCGACCGCCGCGCCCTCCTCGAGGAGGCGGCGGGCATCACGGGCCTGCACTCGCGCCGCCACGAGGCCGAGCTGCGCCTGCGGGCGGCCGACTCCAATCTCGAGCGCCTCGACGACGTGCTCCAGACCATGGCCGCCCAGCTCCAGGGCCTGAAGCGCCAGGCGCGCCAGGCGAGCCGCTACCGCAATCTCTCCGACCACATCAGGCGGGCCGAGGCGATCCTGCTGCATCTGCGCTGGCAGGCCGCCCTCGGTGCACTTGCCGACTCGGAAGCGCTCTTCCGCGCAGCCGAGCAGCTCGTAGCGTCCTTGACCGGACGTGTCGCCGCCGCCGCGAGTGCCGAGGCCGAGGCGGCGTCGGCGCTGCCGCCCCTGCGCCAGGCGGAAGCCGAGGTGGCGGCCGAGCTCCACCGCTACGCCGTCGCGCGCGACGCGCTCGACGCGGAGGAGCGGCGCACGGCGGAAGCGCTTGAGGTGGTCCGCACGCGGCTCCAGCAGATCGCCGCCGATCAGGGGCGCGAGGAGGGGCTCAAGACGGACGCCGCCGCCGCCTCGGCCCGGCTCGCGGAAGAGGCAGCAAGACTCGCCGCCGAGCAGCAGGGCGAGGCCGCGGCGGTAGCGGATGCTTCGACGAGCCTCGCTGGGGCGAACGCGGAGCTCGCCGCGGCGGATGCGGCATTCGCCGCCGTGGTCCAGGAGATCGCGGCGGGCGAGGCGCGCGCCGCAGCGCTCGCACGGCAAAGCGGGGAGCTCGAGACGCGCCGCGCGCGGCTCCTTCAGCGCAAGCGGGAGATCGGCGAGGAATGCGCGCGGCTCGAGGCCGAGGCGGGCTCGAGTGCCGCCCTCGAAGAGGCGCGGCAGGCATTGCGCGCGGCGGATGCCCATGCCGAGACGACCCGGCTCGCCGCCCTCGCGGCCGAGGAGGCCCACGCCGAGGCGCAAGCCGCCGAGGCGGCTGCGCGGGACGCTCTGCAAGGCCCGGAAATGCAGAGCACCGGGCTCGCGGCCCGGGTGCAGGCACTGAGTGCCCTCCTCGGCGCCGACAACCCCGCCATCTGGCCCCCCCTCATCGATGCCGTCACGGTCGAGCCCGGCTTCGAGGCGGCCCTTGGTGCGGCCCTCGGCGACGATCTCGCGGCCCCGCTCGACGAGGGCGCACCCGTGCATTGGCGTGCCCTCCCCCCACTCGACTATTCGCTCACCTTGCCGGCCGGGTGCGAGCCGCTCGCGAAATATGTGCGCGGGCCCGCGGCCCTCGACCGCCGTCTCGCCCAGGTCGGCGTGGTCCCGGACCAGGCGACGGGCAAGGCGCTCTCGGCCCGCCTCGCCCAGGGCCAGCGCCTGGTGGGCAAGGACGGTGCCCTCTGGCGTTGGGACGGCTTCACCCATGCGGCGGGAGCCACCACCCCCGCCGTGAAGCGGCTCGGCCAGAAGCAGGAGCTCGAGGAGCTGAGAGCCGCGCGTGCGTGCGCCGACGTGGCGACGGAAGCCGCACGCGCGGCACTGACGCTTTGCCAGAGCAGGACCCGTGACAGCTTGGCCGCGGAGCGGCGCGCGCGCGAGACGGCGCGCGAGGCGCTGGCGGCCCTCAATGCGGCGCGCGAGGCCGAGACGCGCTTGGCGCAGAAAGTGGCCCAGCAGAGCTCGCGTCTCGCGACGCTTGCGGACAGTGCGGACCAGCTCGCGGTCGACCTGGCCGAAGCCGAGCGTCAGGCCGCCGAGACCGCGGAGGCGCTGGCCGCCCTCCCCGATCTCGCCGCGGCCCGCCGTAACCTCGAGAGCTGCCGTGCCCAGCTTGCCGAGGCCCGCAATCGCCAAAGCGAGCGCCAGACCGCCCACGACCGCCTCACCAACGAAGCCGCGGCCCGCAATACCCGCCTCGAGGCGATCGCGCACGAGGGCCAGAGCTGGGAGAGCCGCACCGCGGCGGCCGAGCGCCAGCTCGCCGAGCTCGCCGAGCGCAAGGCGGCGGCGGAGCGCGAGCAGCGCGAGCTCGCCGCCCGGCCGGCCGAGATCGCAAGCCGGCGCAGCCTGCTCCTCGACCGCATCGCCGAGGCCGAGGAAAGACGGAAAGCGGCGGCCGACCGCCTCGCCGCCGCGGAGACGCACCTCGCCGAGGCGGACAAGGCCCTCAAGGCCGCGGAGGAAGAGCTTCATACCGCGCGCGAGGAGCGGGTGCGCCGCGAGGCCGCCGTGGCCGCCGCCGAGCAGGGGAGGTCCGCGATCGCCGAGCGCATCGCCGAGCGCCTCGATTGCGCGCCCGAGGCCTGCCTGGCCTTGGCCGAGCTCAAGCCGGGCGACACGCTGCCGGATCTGGCGCACGTCGAGATGCGCCTCCAGCGCCTCGTCAACGAGCGCGAGACCATGGGCCCGGTCAATCTGCGCGCCGACGCCGAGGCGCGCGAGATCGAGGCCCAGGTCTCCTCGCTCGAGACCGAGCGCGCCGATCTCGTGGGCGCTATCGCCCGCCTGCGCCACGGCATCGCCGAGCTCAACCGCGAGGGGCGCGAGCGCCTCTTGAGCTCCTTCGCCGCGGCGAACGAGCACTTCACCGCCCTCTTCACGCGCCTCTTCGGCGGCGGGCGGGCGCATCTCGAGCTCACGGAGTCGCCCGACCCGCTCGAGGCCGGGCTCGAGATCATGGCGAGCCCCCCGGGGAAGAAGCTCCAGGTGCTCTCGCTCCTCTCGGGCGGGGAGCAGGCCTTGACCGCACTTGCCCTTCTCTTCGCGGTCTTCCTCACCAATCCCGCACCGATCTGCGTGCTCGACGAGGTCGACGCCCCGCTCGACGACGCCAACGTCGACCGCTTCTGCACCCTCCTCGAGGAGATCGCCCACCACTCCTCGACGCGCTTCCTCCTCATCACCCACCACCGCATGACCATGACGCGCATGGACCGCCTCTTCGGCGTCACCATGCCCGAGCGCGGCCTGAGCCAGCTCGTCTCCGTCGACCTCGAAGCCGCCGACAGCCTGCGCGCGACGGCGTGAGGCCGTCGCCATCCCTCACCCTTCCCATCGCTTTCGCGATGGGCCCCTTCGTCGATCCGCTTTGCGGCTCGACCCCGCAAGCGGGCGAGGGTATTTCAGCGCTGCGGGAGCTCTTTGCTCACGCCTCACCCGCCCCGCAACCCCCCGTTTCCCGCCGTTTTGCCGCAGCCTCTCCTCCTTGACAGTCAGCAACCCCGTCCTTATCGTGCGCCCGCGATTGCGGCCAGAGTGGCGATCCGATCGGGGGTTCGGACCAAGCCCCTCCCAGCCCAGGCAGGCCTCTTGCCATGACCGAGCGGAAGCCTCCCGATTCCCTCGAGGCACTCGATGCCCGCCTGAGCGAGGCCGAGCGCCGGCAGGCGGGGGAAAAGCGGCGGGGGCCCGCCGCGGCGGAGAGGATGAGCGGCTTCGGGTTCGCCTGGCGGGTCGGGCTCGAGCTGGTCTCGGCCCTCATCGTCGGGGTGGCGATCGGCTACATGCTCGATCGCTGGCTCGGCACGCGGCCGTGGCTGCTGATCCTCTTCTTCATCCTGGGATCGGCGGCCGGCTTGCTCAACGTCTTCCGGCTGACGAGCGGGCTCGGAGGGACGGTCGGCAGCGGCAAGGCAAGCGAGAGCCGCCGCCGCGCCGACGACACGGACGACGAGTAGCTACGTACAGGAAGATCATGGCGGAAGCCGGCGCACATAGCCCCCTCGAGCAGTTCAAGATCGAGCCCATCGTCCCCCTCCACCTGGGCCGCTTCGACCTCTCTTTCACCAACTCCTCGCTCGTGATGGTGCTCGCCCTCGTGCTGATCACGGGCTTCCTGCTCCTGGGCGTGCGCGCGCGGGCGCTGGTCCCGGGACGGCTCCAATCCATGGCGGAGATGTCCTACGAGTTCGTCGCCACCCTCTTGAGCGACACGGTGGGCGAGGAGGGCAAGCGTTATTTCCCCATCGTCTTCGCGATCTTCATGTTCGTGCTCTTCGGCAACCTCATCGGCCTCGTACCCTACAGCTTCACCTTCACGAGCCACATCATCGTCACCTTCGCCCTCGCTTTCTGCGTCTTCCTCGGCGTGACCATCCTCGCCATCGCGCGCCACGGCCTGCATTTCGCGCGCTTCTTCGTGCCCCCCGGCGTGTCGGTGGCGCTCTGGCCGCTCCTCATCCCGATCGAGATCATCTCCTATCTCTCGCGGCCGATCAGCCTGTCGGTGCGGCTCTTCGCCAACATGCTGGCGGGACACACCCTCCTCAACGTCTTCGCCGGCTTCGTCTTCGCGCTCGGGTTCGCGGGCTTGGTACCGCTTGCCTTCGTGGTCGCCCTCTCCGGGCTCGAGTTCCTCATCGCCTTCCTGCAGGCCTACGTCTTCGCCATTCTCACCTGCCTTTACATCAACGATGCGCTCCACCTTCACTGAGCGGGGTGTCAGTGCCGCACTCAGGACGACTCTAGAAAGCAACGCAACCCAGGGGATCTAACGATGGAACTCGCAGCCGCGAAAGTCATTGGTGCCGGCCTCGCCGTGATCGGCGTGTTGGGGTCGGGAATCGGCATCGGCACCATCTTTGCCGCCTTCATCTCGGCCGTCGGGCGCAA